>JAFUEG010000171.1 GCA_017464045.1 Lachnospiraceae bacterium | reverse complement strand
TGTACTTTCAAGATATTGTTTTATATTTTTAGAATGATTTCTCGCTAAATTTGAATCTTCCAGCGCAAGTGTAAGAACCTTATCATCATTACAAAACCAGTCTCCACGAGCCATATATCTATAGCATATATAACTGTCGTTTTTCATTTCAAGAAGAAGACTCTCTTTATATTCATCAGTAAGTTGTTTAAGCCTGTACTGACTCGAGAGTTCAAAATGTTCATCTATAATACATATTCCCTGATGATTAGGAAATACAAAATCCGAAATCTGCGTCTCTGCTTTATATATCAACCTCTTTGGTATAAGATTAGCACTTAATAAAGAAATAACCAGCTCTTTTTTGCTCTCGAACATGGTTATCCCTGTAACTTTAGTCTGATAAATCAGCTCTGCTATATCATTTGATAATCTTAAACCAGGGAAGACATCCTTAAATAATTTATCTTCCACTGTGTCATTTCCTCCTTCTACACTTCCCAGTTATCCAATTCACTTTTAAGTGCATTTAAAAGTTCATCCTGCGGCAGCTTTTTCACTATCTCACCTTTTTTGATAAGAAGTCCCTCTTTATCTCCACCGGCTATCCCAATATCTGCTTCTCTTGCCTCTCCCGGTCCATTGACTGCACAGCCCATAACCGCAACCTTTATATCAAGATTATCATAACCCTGTATAAGCTTTTCCACAGCTCCTGCGAGTCCTATCATATCTATCTTGGTTCTGCCACAGGTAGGACAGGAAACCAGTTCTATACCACCTTTTCTTAAACCAAGTGTTCTGAGTATAGTCTTAGCGGAAATAATCTCCTCAACAGGATCTCCTGTAAGAGAAACTCTTATGGTATCACCTATACCCTGACTTAATATAAGTCCGAGACCTATGCCTGACTTTATATTGCCAAGATTAACTGTACCTGCCTCGGTTATACCTACATGCAACGGATAAAGCGTTCTCTCTGCCATTATCTCATGAGCCTTTACACACATCAAGACATCTGAGGATTTAATGCTGATAACTATATTGTCATAATCGCATTCTTCTATCATTCTCACCTTATCGAGTGCACTTTCAACAAGACCTTCTGCCGTAACGCCTCCATACTTTGCAAGTATATCCTTCTCCAGAGAACCCGAATTAACACCGACCCTTATAGGTATATCCTTTTTCTTTGCCGCTTCTACTACACATTTAAGCTTTTCTTCTCCGCCTATATTGCCGGGATTAATCCTTATCTTATCAGCACCGTGCTCTATGGCTGAGATTGCAAGCCTGTAATCAAAATGTATATCAGCAACTATTGGTATGTGAATATGCTCTTTAATTTTATCAAAACTTTCAGCCGCAGCAGGAGTATTTGCCGTAGAACGTATTATCTGACATCCTGCCTTTTCAAGAGCAAGAATCTGCTCAACCGTTTTATCAATATCAGATGTTTCTGTATTGGTCATTGACTGAATGGCAATCGGATTTCCTCCACCTATGACAACATTGCCAATTTTAATCTTTTTTGTGTTTTCTCTATAAGTTTTATCCATATATAATCACCTTTTAACAAATAACTACGAGAAAAATACATTTTTAATATCATTGAAAAATACAAGTACCATAAGCACCATCAAAAGTGCAAATCCGATAAAGTTGACAATAGCTTCCTTTTCCTGAGGAATCTTCTTTCTTCTAATTGCCTCAATAAAAAGGAACAAAAGTCTACCTCCGTCAAGAGCCGGAACGGGAAGTAAATTCATTATACCAAGGTTAACACTAAGAAGGATACACCAGTTTATCATATTTAGTATAATGTTTATGACCGTTTCTTTTGCAGTGTGACTCTCCTCTTTAACCTCTTCTATAATATCATTAAATGCACCACCTACACCTACAGGTCCCATAATATCACCGCTTTTTACCCCACCTGTAAATATCATTTTAAGACTTGAAAATGTTGCATCCACCCAATACTTGGTTTCATAAAAAGCATACTTTACAGTTTCTCCTATACCCTTAGCTGCCACATTATATCCCACTCTTGATATACCAAGATAATAATTACCATCCTCTGCCTGTTTAGGATATACAGTTACAGATTTAGTAGTTCCATCAGCCTTCTTAATAACCATATCAACAGGAGCATCTGAGGCATTAAGCATCATATAAATTTGAACTTCTCTGAAAAAATGTACCTTTTTACCACCTATCTTTACTATGGAATCTCCCGGCTCAATACCGGCTTCATAAGCTGCACCGTTTTCATTTACCATTGAAACCTTTGCCTCGTCATAACCACATCCGATTATCAGTATAACCGAAAAAATAAGTGCGAGTATAAAATTAAAAAACGGTCCGGCTGCTATAACCAAAATTCTTGCCCATACAGGCTTATTGGAAAATGAGTTTTCATCATCCGAATCTTCATTTTCGCCAAGCATCATACAATATCCACCTATAGGAAGAATCCTAAGTGAATACTTTGTTTCCTTCTTCTTAACAGAAAAAATCGCAGGTCCCATACCGATGGAAAACTCCGTAACAGCTATATGGTTAGCTTTCGCAACAATAAAATGTCCAAATTCATGAAAGAATACAACTATTCCAAAAACTAAAATTATAAGAATAATATTCATGTTATGCTCCTTAATAACTCTACTATCTGAAAATATATCAATTACTTTAAAATGAATTATCAATATAATTATCTATTTCTGTTTGTAAGTTTAATATATCTTCAAGTGTTGGGTTCTCAATTACCTTATGGCAATCCATGCAGTCTTCAATTATGTCATATATTTCAAGGAATTTAATCTTCCTGCTTAGAAAAAGAGCTACTGCTTTTTCGTTTGCTGCATTAAAAACTGTCGGCATGGAACCACCCTTTTCTAATGAATTATATGCAAAGGAAAGTCCCTTAAACACATCTTTGTCAGGTTGATCTATTATTATTCCATTCATCTTGGTAAAATCCAGTCTGTCACCGGCAAGGTATCTTCTTTCCGGATAGTATAATGCATACTGGATAGGAAGCTTCATATCAGGCGTACCAAGCTGTGCCTTTACTGAACCGTCCTCAAACTCTACCATAGAATGAATTATACTCTGAGGCTGAACCACAACCTCAATATCATCCGGCTTAACATCAAAAAGCCATCTTGCTTCTATTACTTCAAGTCCTTTGTTTACCATTGTAGCAGAATCTATGGTGATTTTATTACCCATACTCCAGTTTGGATGTTTTAATGCATCCTCAACTGTAACATTTTCAAGTTCTTTTTTTGTTTTTCCTCTAAATGGTCCACCTGATGCAGTTATCAATAAACGGCTTATTTTATTATTTTCTTCTCCATGAAGACATTGGAATATAGCCGAATGTTCACTGTCAACAGGAAGTATGCGTACATTATATTCTTTTGCCAAAGGCATAATTATGTGTCCGGCAGTAACAAGTGTTTCCTTGTTGGCAAGCGCTATATCCTTGCCCGCTTTTATAGCTTCTACAGTAGGTCTTATACCTATCATTCCCACTATGGCAGTTACTACTATATCTGTCTTAACATATGCAGCAACCTCGATAAGTCCATCCATACCTGAAACTATCCTTATGTCAAATTCAGACAAGGCAATCCTTAATTCCTTCGCCTTGTCCTCATCCCAAATTCCTATTATATCAGGCTTAAATTCACGCGCCTGTTCACAAAGAAGCTTTACATTGCTTCCTGCTGCAAGGGCAACAACCTTTATATCATCATTGGCCCTCACTATATCAAGTGTCTGTGTTCCTATAGAACCTGTAGAACCTATAATTGATATATGCTTCATATATCCTCCAAATTATAATCCGTAAAAACATTTATCACATTTACAATCGATAATACATTTCCTAAATCATCAATAATATGTCTTTTTTATTTCGTCATAAATATAAGCAGATAATATATAATTGGCGCAGTAAAAATAATACTATCAAATCTGTCCAGTATACCTCCATGTCCCGGTATAAGATTACTGTAATCCTTTATGTCGTTATTTCTTTTTATCGCAGATGCTGTCAAATCACCTATAACCGCAACCACGGCACCGGCAAATCCAATAAGTGCAAATACAGCCACACTGTTATCTATATTATAAACATACTTATCAAAAAAATATCCGTATACTCCGCCCACAATTGCCGCACCAAGAAGTCCGCCTATAAGTCCCTCTATACTCTTTTTGGGGCTAAGCTTTGGTGACATCTTATGCTTACCCATAGTAACACCCGCACAATAAGCAAGTGTATCGTTGACCCATGAACAGATAAATATCATTATGACAAGTATACCACCATGGGAGAGTACTCGAATTTCATAAACGTAAGATAACATAAAGGTTGTATAAAAAAAGCCGAAGACCACTGCCATTATATCTTTGTCTGTATATTTGGGATATGCAAATACATATATACCAAGTATAACGAGTATGGCAATTATAAACATAAACAAAACATACTCTCTTTTATCAAAAAATAGAAGCATATAATATGCTATAACAGCAGCATATCCCGCAAAACCAAGTACAGTATTATGCTGCTTATATATTCTCAAAAGCTCAAACATGGCTCCTATAGATAAAATAAGTACGGCAGCACCTGTTACATATCCTCCCAGATACAGTATAACAACTGCAAGTACCACAAGAACTATTCCACTTAAAAGTCTTTGCTTAAACATCTACTTTACCCCGCCAAACCTTCTGTCTCTGCCATTATAATATCTTACAGCCTTCTTCAGCTCATCCATATTAAAATCAGGCCACAAACAGTCTGTAAAATAAAACTCCGTATATGCAAGCTGCCATATAAGAAAATTGGAAAGTCTTTCCTCTCCACTTGTTCTGATAAGCAAATCAGGATCAGGAATTCCTGAAGTATCAAGATACGATGAAATTATATCCTCAGTTATATCCTCACTTGTTTTTCCGGAGTTCACATCTGAAATGAGCTTTTTTATGCCTCTTCTTATATCATCTCGTCCACCATAATTTATAGCTATCGTAAAATACAGTTCATCATATACGCTTGATACCTCTTCAAGCTCTTCAATCTTTTTTACTATATCATCATCTAAGGCACTTCTGTCACCTATAATCCTGACACGCATTTTATTTTTTTCGGAACTGTCTATACAAATCTTAAGATAATCCCTCAAAATATTCATAATACCTGATACTTCTTCTACGGAACGTTTCCAATTTTCAGTTGAAAATGCATATACAGTAAGGTACTTTATACCAAGTTCTTTTGCATCTTCACAAACCTTTTCCAAAGTTTTTGCTCCAATTTTATGTCCATAGTTTCTTGGCATAAGTCTTTTCTTTGCCCATCTTCCATTACCATCAAGTATAATAGCTACATGATTTGGCACATTAAGTTCTTCACCATCTATAACCTTTTCCAAATCTACTTATCCCCCAAATTATACAGTAAGAATTTCCTTTGATTTATCTTCTACAGCCTTTTCAATCTGTCCGATGTACTTGTCTGTCATCTTCTGAATCTTATCCTCGTTATCCTTAAGTTCATCGTCTGACATTTCATTGGATTTATTCATCTTCTTAACAGCATCATTGGCATCACGTCTGACATTTCTGACTGCAACCTTTGCAGCCTCACCTTTCTTCTTTACATCCTTAACCATCTCTTTTCTTCTGTCCTCTGTAAGTTCAGGAAAATTAATGATTACAGCCTTTCCGTCGTTGTTTGGCGTAACACCCAAATCAGAAGTAAGTATGGCCTTTTCTATCTCTTTAATCAGGCTTGCTTCCCAAGGCTGTATAATGATTGTCCTTGCCTCAGGGACTGTTATATTGGCAACCTGCTGTAGAGGTGATGGTGTTCCGTAATAATCAACTCTTAACTTATCTAAAATATGCGGATTTGCTCTTCCTGCTCTTATGCTTGCATATTCTGATTTTAAGTTTTCAACCGACTTTTCCATTTTTTCTTCGTACTGTTTTAACATTGCTTTTTCCTCATCTTTCTATTTATTATTCACATCTTACCATCGTACCCGTAAACTCTCCGGAAACGGTTTTTATAATGCTGTTTTCTTCATTGAGTCCAAACAGCATCATCGGCATCTTATTTTCCATTGCGAGTACCGCTGCAGCAAGGTCTATAACACCGAGCTTTTTATCTATTATTTCATTGATATCAAGATAATCATACTTTTTAGCGTCCGGATTAATTTTAGGATCGCTGTCATATACTCCATCAATGGCCTTTGCCATAAGTATGGCATCTGACTCAACTTCTACAGCCATAAGCACGGTTGCTGTGTCAGTAGAAAAATACGGATGTCCTGTTCCTCCTGCAAAGAAACATACCTCTCCTTTTTCAAGATATTCTATAGCTTTATCTTTATTGAAAAGTTCCGTCATACTGCCGCACATAAACGGTGTCATAATATGGGACTTAATCCCCTGTCTTCTAAGTGCATCTGAAGTATACATACAGTTCATAACAGTTGCAAGCATACCTATTTGATCTGCCTTAACCCTTTCCATATGCTCCGATGTTCTTCCTCTCCAGAAATTTCCTCCACCTATGACTATGCTTACCTGTATACCCTTATCTATAACCTCTTTTATCTGTTTAGCCACCTCAACTACTGTTTCATCATCAAAACCTGTTTTTTTATCGCCTGCAAGGGCCTCTCCGCTAAGCTTAAGTAAAATTCTTTTCATCTCCATGTAGTCTGTCTCCTAATACCATATACTCAAATTCTATCTGTAAATACCGGCAAATTCTGTATCATATTATTCGAAAAAGCTCTTTACATCTATCTCTGAGTAACACTGTGAACAGCGTCCCTCTATAACAGCACCATTATTAATCTGAACTGAACGTGATTTAATATCACCCATTATAACAGCTGTTGAATCAACTATTACAGGTCCCTGTACATCTATATCTCCATTAACTGCACCGGCAATAACTGCTGATGTTGCAGTTACATTTCCTACAACCACGGTACCTACACCGATTTTCACACTGCCTTCGGTAACTATCTCACCCTTAAGCTTGGCAGCATTGGCATATATCTCTCCTGCTTCAATATTGCCCTCAATAGTGCCACCGATTATAAGCTTACCGGCACATTTTACATCACCCTCTACTGTTCCGATAACATCTATACCTCCATCGGTTTCAATATTGCCCTTAATAGTAGTTCCTTTGGTTATATATGTAGTATCATCAGAAAGTATACTGTTTGCGTCCTGCTCCTTTTCTGCAGTAGTTTCTTCTCCTACAATCTTTTCTTCTATATCAGCCATATCTGCCTCCTCATAATCACGAGCATCTTCATCATTGTCATTTCTACTGTTAATCGCTGTTTCGACAGCTTCATTTAGATTCATACTTTCGAGCGAATTTGCCTCCGGCTCAAGAGCATTTGTATCATCCATATTTTCCATCATATTTTCTTCGTCAAGTGCATCTGCAGCTTTTAACTCATCATCACCATAAGTTTCAGTAAGTTCCTGATACTCAGCAGTTTCTTCATCAGAAATACTTTCCGGACTTTGTTCAGATACTAATTCTTCAGGTGGAATAGCCTCCAAAAGTTCTTCCTCAACAGTTTCACTTTGTTCATCCTCAAAGACTCCAATTCCATCCTCTATACCATCATTTTCATCTCTGACGATTTCAGCCTCAGGGATACTATTATAAGACTCTGCTTCATTTTCCTCTGCAATCGGTTCAGGTTCATTGTCTTTTACCTCTTCGTCCGGTTCCCTGCTAAATGTATCTATATTGATATCATCGATATTTTCCATCATATCCTCAGGAGCAATATCCATATCATCAGCACTGTCAAAGGTATTGACTATATCTTCATCATCATACTCGTTAGCAAGCTCATCCTTATCAGGCATAAGCTCATTAACAGCCTGCGCAAAATCTCTTTTAAAATCTTTAAAGAATCCCATATTTATCCTCCTTATGTGATTTATTAATTATATTATTAACCTGTAACAATATTTTATCGCCATATACACATCTTTTTAATTATACATCATCAAAAAGATTAAATCAATTCGAAAAGCCCTTATAAAGCTTAACAATCACCATTAAAATGGCAAATGTAACATTTATATCCTCGGATTCAAGTGAATGACCGACATCATCAAACTGTTTTAATGCAACATCCTGCTCTACGCAGTATATTTTGAGTCTTCTGTTATCCAAGAATTTGTCATTTTTCCCTGCAACGACTATACATTTTCCCCTCTTCATATACTTAAGTGCACTCTGAACAGGTGTAAGGAAAATATGCCGGACTCGTATCTTATAATATTCCTCAAAAAAACCGGCAAGTGTAGTTCCCATACTTTTTGATATAAAAACCACATCATCATAAACGGAAAAATCCACCTTATCAAGTTCCTTCTTTATATACGCTTTTGCCTCCTCTATAAGTCCTTCTATATCATTCTTATCTCCTAGCAGCTTGTAGTTATAACTAAGACGTATAACTTCATATCCCTTTTGTTCAAAGACACTGCCTGCATAATATAAAAGAGGCTTATCCGTACTGTAATTTCTTCCGGGAAACTCCACCATTAATTTTTTTAAAGCCATTTTAACTCCTTATTTATATTCTATAACATCTATATCTCCAACATTAAATATAAGCTCCGGCAGTACCAGATAAGAGTAAGCATGATACATATCTCTTCTGGATTGTATAATCTGAATATATGAATCCCTGCTGTGATAGCTTATAAGTTCCTGAATCTCCAGATAAGACATATCTTCCCTGTCTATACCAAGAAGATTTCCGACAACTACAATCATATCAAGTATAAGACTTACAGATTTAATAAATTCAAATCTGAAATATGCCTTGTTTTTTATCATATCCGATACCAATCCGATAAAATCCGAAGGTCTGATATCAAATCCAACATCCTTCAAAGCCTTTGAAAGAACTCTCTCATCAAGAGTATATTTTTCTCTAACATAGCTCTCCTTCGATCTTTCAAATATACCCTCAATCTTCATATGCTTATAACAATCCGTTCTTATATCAAAAGTCTTGACTCTTAAATGTCCATATATCTCATTAAATTCATCGGTGTCAATCTCACCATGGATATATCGTGTTATATAATCTTCAAATTTTGTCTCCTCAGTCTCTATGGAAGATATAAATTTATATATCTCCTCAGGTGTAAAATATCCCTTATCCGCAAGACTTTTCAACAAACTTCTGGCAATAATATCGCATCTTGACTGTCTTATGTATTGGTGTGCCCCGTAATTTTCTATAGCATCTACCAAATCATTCATATATTTATACACCTTCATAATATTTGTTTCCTTTAAAGGAGTATAAGACCTTATCTCATGCCTTAATTCAGTAAGCTTATTTAGGTCATCAAAATCCCTCTTAAATACGTCGTCATATATATTGATTATATTTGTAGTAACCTCATAAAGTGCATGGGATAAATTATTTATCTCATTTTCAGTAAAATCATACTGTAAAAGCTCTTTAAGCTTATCTTCTGTGGCAAAATCATAGCAGTTAAATATGAGGTCTCTTTCCAGTCTCTCATGCATCTGAGGTTTCTTTTTAAGTTTCTCTATATAGTATTCCTTAAGCTTAAATTTTACATTATCGCTTAAGCTCTTTGGTGTAAGTCCCGCTATGGAGTAATCCACTGAAATATACGGTTTATTTCCAATTTTCTGCATTATATCGTTTATCTCATTTGCATATCCAAAATGACTGATACTTTCATTCCATATACCCGAAGTAATAAACTCTTTATAAAGCGAGCAGTCAAGAGGTCTGGGATTTAGTCCCAAAATCTCGGCAGGTCTCCAACTTGCCATATCGGAAAGAACATGATTTGTATCCAGATAATCACACTTTGCAAAAGATTTAGCATCAAAAAACTCCTTATCGGTAAGTGCCATTGGCTTATCAAAAAGCTCCACCAACGGTCGTACCTGATAGATAACCACATTATCTATAGAGTCTATACCGAACTTTATCTCTAATGCCTCTATATCTCCATATATTTCTTCAATCTCCTTTATAGCATTGACAAGACTTAAAAATTCATAATCCAAAAATTCTCTTGAAGTATTTTTAGCAATCCACTTTGTCCTCTCGTCTTCAATATCTTCCTTTGAATCCCCGATTATCTCATAATTAATCATATAATATGGTCTTTTATAGATGAAGTCTCTCGTAAATGCCACACCTGATATAATAATATTGTCCGAATACCTTTGTATAAGAATCTGCTCATCAAAATAATCCGGAAGCTTTGATTCATCATTTCCGGCATACATATAAGCCATTCTGTTTAATGCTTCATGAACCTTCTTTTTATCGTCGGAATCAATTGCATCCGTAGCATCCAGATGCAGGGATTTAACATTATGAAAATTACCATTATGCCTAAGCGAACTTCTTATGATAATATTATCACCTGCAAAACGCTCTTTTATCTGTTCATATACATTTTCAAAATTAACAAGTACCTCACTTACATTTACGCAAACCATATCTTCAACATATGATTTTCTGAGTAATTCCTTTAACCTTATAAGTGATTCGGCCTTTGTTAAAAGTATAGGATTATCCATTATATGACCTCATTTAACATCTTTATAAAATAAACTTTTCTATAACCTCAACCAGTCCATCCTCTTCGCATGAACCTGTTATATAATCTGCATTATCCTTGACAATCTGTTGGGCATTGGCCATAGCCACACCAACACCGGCATACTTTACCATAGTCACATCGTTAAAGCCGTCTCCGCAGCATATAGACTTCTCCCGTGGAATATCAAGCAGTTTCAAAAGCTCAGGTATAGTTGTCGATTTATCAACCCCATTAGTAGTTATCTCTATAAAATACGGCTCCGACCTGAACACATTTATCTCTGGAGCAAATATTTTTTTAAGTTCCATCTCACATCTTGGTGCTTTAATATTAGGTTCCGCCGTCATAAGGCACTTGACCATATCAAAATCAACAAATGATATAAAGTCTTTTACTCTTTTAAGCGGCATAAAGTTAAGCCTTGCCTCATACTGCATATAATTATCCATCTCGGTACCGGTTATAACCATGTCGTCCTTATATGTAACCATGCCTATATTATTGTCTAATGCATATTCATAAAGCGGCTTTATAAACCTGTTAGGTATACACTTTTGGATAACAGGTTTTCCTGTCTTACAATCAACTATCATACCACCATTAAATGCAATAGCATAACCACCCTTTTTATCCATTTCAAGTTTTTCCACAAACTGCTTCATACCCGGATAAGGTCTTCCCGACGCAAGGGCTACGATATGTCCCATATCCTGTATATGCATAATTGCGTCAAAAGTCTTTGGGGTTATCTCCTTCTTTGAATTAACAAGCGTTCCGTCTATATCAAGTATAAGTATCTTTTTATCCATAAATCATCCTGCTTTTATCCTTTTTTTTGTAAATATATAATAGTCTTTATAATAAGACTCAAAAAGACAATACATATTATATTTTACCATAGGACGAAAATGATAACAATAAAAATATCCAAATATGACCAACAAAAAAAGCAAGAAATAACGCAAAAAAATCGACACACCGGAATATTTTCCGATGTGTCGAAAATAGCTTTAATAATTAATATGCATTTGCAAATCCGTAACAGGTCTGGTCAAGTAAATGTCCTTCGCCGTCATATACTCTAAAGAGTGTAAGATAATAACCATACTCAGGTTTCCATGTAATCCATATAGCGTTACCTTCTGATACAGTTGCTCTGCCTGTGCTTAATATCCAGCAATTTGGATTACCGCTTGCAAAAAGTGTTAAATCCATAACCAACATTTCATACTGATATGACTGATTAGGATTTTGAGTTGACTCAAATCCTATAAGATATCCATCCTCATAAGGAATCTGGCAGATATCCTTTATAACATGCTTGCTGTATACTACTCCAACAGATTCAGAAACAAGAGACTTTTCTTCGTTTCCAACCACTCTTGACTGACATACAATTATATAATTACCAGCATCAGAAGGAGTCCATACAAGCCATTCATTATTCTTAGTCCATGGGCTTATCTCAAACCATGCATTTGGAGTATTTTCCTCACATGCCACCCATCTAAACTCAACATCATCATTTTCATCACTCTTTTCATTTACAAGACCTGCAACAATCTCCGGGCTATCCTTTATTACAAGTATACCATCTGTAGAAACTGTACCTGTTGAAGTCTTTACAGGAGTTTCAGGTTCTTCAGGTGTTGGTTCTTCAGGTGTCGGTTCCTCAGGTGTTGGCTCTTCAGGTGTCGGTTCTTCAGGTGTTGGCTCTTCAGGTGTCGGTTCTTCAGGTGTCGGTTCCTCAGGCTCTTCAAAATCTGCTGTCTTATAGATATAGAAATCTTCATATGCACCCCAAGCCTTTGCACCAAAGTCTGTTGCTCTGATTCCTATAGTTACTTCTGTTCCGTCTTCTGTAATTTCTATATCTTTAATATCAGGATTTGACCAGTTACCCCAGCCTGTCATACTACCCTCGGCAGTATACTCATCATCTCCTACAGTAAAGTACAGTACTATCTGTGCATCATCACTATTTGATTCACCTGAAACATGACCACCGACTCTGTAAATACCTTTATCCAAAGTAAGAGTCTGATAGAAGGTATGCTCACCACCGCTCGGAAGATAGAAATGTAAGTTATATGAACCGGTTCTTATATTATTATTTCCGTCCTGTGAAGAGTTCTTTCTGGCAATTCCAGAATCATCCAGTACCCAGTTTCCATCCAAAGCATCCTCAAAGCTTGGATTAATCAAAAGATTTACCGGAGTAACAGTAAGGTTACAAACTACATTGTATGTCTCACTTTCATAGACAACAGTTCCGGATATCTGATATTCTCCTATACCTTCTTCCTTAGCAGCATCCAACTCTTCATCTGACCATGTAACACTTATTACATCATCATTTCCACTTGCAAATCTTACATCAACCGTATCAGGAAGAGTAATCTCATCTCCTATCTCAAATTCCGCACTTGTATCACTTACTTCAACAACATAATCATCAGCAGTTGTTCCACCACGAACCATGTTAAATATCTTTAGTGTTTCAAGTGCCTTACCGTCAAAATCAAATACACCTTCATTATCTACAGCTGAGCCACCGTACCATGTTCCAACATTCTTATCATAATCAGCTGCGGCTGAGGTAGCCCATCCTGAACCATAAGTCTCCCATATTTCTCTATTGCTTGCCAAAACATCTGCTGCATCTGCTGCATCTGCATCATAATGCTGAACAGGTATCCATGCAGGCTCCCACCAAAATACACCTATACCTTTTTGGCTTCCGTCCGAGCCTTTAATACTTGCAACAGTATTTATAACATTTCTTATATGTAGTGCCTGTCCCTGTTCTCCTATCGGATATGGAAATTCATCCTTTGAAAGCTTACTCTCGCTTTCAGTATTTTCATGTCCGTCTCCATCCTCTATTGTATGGATATATGAAGTTTCAGCAACCATAACATACTTATCATATGTAGTAGCTACAGCCGAAAGCTTAGTATATAAATTATCAAGTGTTCCATGCCAATAAGGATAAAAGCTGCTTGCAAACACATCATAAACTACACCATTATCATTTAAACTTTTTGCATAATTACTGAAATTAAGAGATTGAGGATCAGCAACATGTATAGCTATCAGTATTTGCTTTGAATTTGTTTCTTCTATTTCCTGTACAGCCTCACTACCTGACTTAAAGAGCGTACACATATTTGTCATATTTGTCTCACCGCAAAAGCCGTCATTTGTTTCATTACCTATCTGAACCATACCTACAGCGACACCTGCATCAAGTAATTCCTGAAGACTTGTCTTGGTATAAGCTTTTAGAGTTGATGCTTTTGTAGTTAAGTCTAATTCTTTCCATTCCTTAGGTGCATTTTGCTTACCCGGATTAGTCCAAAAGTCTGAGTAATGGAAGTCAATAAGGACCTTCATACCTGCATCGGTTGCAAGCTTGCCCAAATCCTTTGCCACTTCCAGGTCATTACATCCGCCACCATAAGTTTTACCATTTTCGTCATTTGGATTAACCCAAACTCTTATTCTTACATAATTGACACCTGAATCCTTAAGAAGTGCAAAAAAGTCTTCGTCACTTGGAATTTCCGTTCCATCAGCATACTTATATGTTGCTCCGCTGTTTTTAATTGAACGGTAAGAGGATATATCAAAACCTGTCATAAATCCATCAAAGAGATCAACCTTTTCAACATAAAGGTCTGAATCAACAGGTGAAGCAACAGTAGCATTAGTGTCAATTGCAATGCTTCTTGCCGGTTCAACATATGGATCTATTACTACATTATCCATATAAGCCCAAAACGAAGTAGGAACAGTTCCTTCAAAAACCACCTTTATATCAGCGCCCTCTTCTACAGTAAATTTACCTGTAGCTACAGTCGGCCATGCATCCCATCCGGTAGTTTTTGCTGAAGAAGAACTTGCCAAAACCTGTTCATTTTTATCAAGAACTTTTGCAGTAAGCGGAAATGCTGTGTCTGCATCACCGGAAATATCAAATTTTAACTGATAATCGCCTGCCGCAAAGTTCTCTATCTCCTGACTTATACTGATTTCTACCTCGGAACCGGAATAGTTATTAAGCTTTAAATGTTGTGTAGTGTTATTTGTAGCGTTACCATCAGTATTATAGAAAGCATAATCCGATATCGAATCATCTATAATCCATCCTGAACCTGATGTGGAAAAATCACCGTTTAATAGTGTTCCATGAGTATCAGTATTACCTGAATCACTATTTTCTTTAGATATTACAATATCATCTATGTAACCATAATATCCTGCAACAACATCTCCATATATACTTATGGTCAACGAACCCGTTTCTGAAAGAGTTATAGCATCCGTTTCAGTAGTAGTCCATGTACCCCAAGAAGATACAGATTCAAAAGCTTTTGTCTCGGTATTTTCTCCATCTGATATAGAAACATTAATTCCTGAAACAACCCCAGCACTTCCGGTTGAACGAACTGACACCTTATATGTACCTGCAGCAACGTTGGAAATAGTTTGACTCATCGTTAACGTTGAAGCAGAATCTGAACTGTTATTTGTTTTCACAACAGTTGTTGTATTATTTGCATATGAATCAGTTGAACCATCCATATACCATAACCCATCATTTGCCAACCAATTTGTTATATCCCAATCAGCAATATCACTACTACATGATTCAAAATCTCCATTACTTACAAGTGATGTAGGTGTCCAATCACCTGCTGCCTTAACATCCCGACTCTTATTAAACAGAGAGTTTCCCGGCGTGCTCAATGCCATTGCAATTGCAAGCATTATCGCTATAATTCTTCTTAAACTTTTAAGTTTTTTCATTAAATAACCTCCTTAATTTAATATTTTTTGTCATTTCACGTGCTTTTTTGTGGAAATTGCGCAATGTTGCGCAACCGGTTGTCCATCTGATTTTTAGTATATATCATAACTACCCAATTCGTAAATTGACAATTATAACAATTTCTTTTGTGCATTTTTCACAAAGCAGAGATTTTGATTGATTTTTAGATTAAATAAAAAGTCTTTGTTTTAAAGTTAAACATTTTATTCTTTTGATATATTATTTAAGAATTGCAGAAATAATTTTTTATGATATCATATCTATATTATATTAAAAGATAAAAAAGTAAATAATCGGAGAAACAAATTCTATGGATATTATTTTACATATAGAAGGAAAAAAACTTGATACAGAATACGAGAAAGCTTTGAATGAATATATAAAAAGAACTCTTCCTTTTGCCAATATAAAAAAGAAACTTTACAAGGATATTGCAAAGCTTTCAGTTCAAAAAAAATCTTATGTATTTATTATAAATTATGGTACTGATTCATGCACCTCAGAGGAAATTGCTAAAATGATTACAGATATTAATATCTCAGGTTATTCCTGCATAGAATTTATTATCTCGGATAAACCAATGTCTGATTATGAGACATTCACTCTATCTTCAATGCACCTTGGAAATGATATAGCCGCAGTATGTCTTACCGAACAAATATACAGAGCATACACAATAATTAATAATATTAATTATCATAAATAAAGATAAATAATCAACCAGCGACATTAGGATATAATATATAAAAAATATCAATAGTTTTTTGATTTTAAATTCTTTTCTTTAAAATAACCTGCTAAAGTCATAGCAAGCGGTCATGCGTTAATTAATGTTATACAATATCTCAAGCATCACTACCCTCATAAGCTGATGAGGAAATGTCATGCCGGATATACTAAGCTTATAATCTGCACGCTTTATCACATCCTCGGAGAGTCCCAAAGAACCACCAATAACCAGAACAAATGATGACTTATAATTTGCTTCTGCTCTTTTTATAAGTTCCTTAAGACTTCTATTGTCTGTCGTCTTACCATCTATACAAAGAGCTGCTACATAATCATTCCTATCTATCTTAGATAAAATCCTTTTACCCTCTTTGGCTTTTATGTTGTTTATAATTATGTCGTTTTGCTTATCGGGTATGCTCTCATCAGGGACTTCGATTATATTTATTTTATATTCATATCCTGAATTTATTTTATTTTTAAACTCATCAAGCTTTTTTCTGTAATACTCTTCTTTCACTTTTCCGACAACTATAAGCTTTATATCCAATATCCTGCCCTCTTATCAAACTGATTTATCATATCTTTTATATTGTAATTTTACCCGTTATCCTCTATCATTTTGTCCGAAAATCAAAAAATATCTTTTTAACATTTTATTTTACTTATTATTCTTAATTTCTTTACGTAAAGTTGTTATTCTTGTCATAATTTGTTCATAATTATGGTTTATATTAATAATATAGTTTTTCATAAATCCTCTCTTTAAATTATATAATTTTGTTAATAAAATGCCGGTTTTGTTCCACCGGCATTTTATTATATACAAAATAACGGTTATATAAAAACAGATGCTAAGCATATCGTTAAGTGCAAACGTTATATGCGTGCATCTGTTTTTTATGTATTATACCTTATACAATTCCATTTTTTACATCATCAAATTCTTTTTCGATTTCTTCACTGACCTTAGGTGTTATAAGCGATACTATCACAATAAATGCAAGGCTTACGAAGAATCCTATAAGAAGTGAATATGCTCCTGTATAAGTAGCCAGTGTAACCTTGGCACCGTCCATGTCTACAAGCTTGATATAATCCCAAAGGATAACTGTTCCGGCACCGCTTATCATACCTGCTGCCGCTCCCGGAAGATTTATCCTCTTCCAGTAAAGGGACATAAGTATAGTTGGACCAAATGCCGCACCAAGTCCTGCCCATGCATCAGATACAAGTCCCATGATACTTGAATCCGGATTCCATGCTATAAAGAATGCAATTATCGCTATTACAAATACACAAACTCTTGCTATAAGTAAAACCGTTTTTTCCTTTAAGTCCTTAAAGAAAACTCCCTTAAATAAATCCTGAGATATGGATGAGGAAGATACCAAAAGCTGTGAGTCTGCCGTAGACATAATTGCCGCAAGTATACCACAAAGCAAAAGACCTCCTATAAAAGGTATCTTAATATCCTCGGTAAACATCTTCATTATCATTTCAATGTAAACATTTTCATACTGTGAGCCCTCTGTTGAAAGCACTGTAGGGAAAAGATATGCTCTTCCTATAACACCTATTATACAAGCTACTACAAGTGAAAGGAGTACCCATACGATAGCCACCTTCTTGGACTTTGAAAGCTCCTTTTCATCCTTAATTGCCATAAATCTTACTAAGATATGAGGCATACCGCAGTAACCGAGTCCCCAGGCAAGCTGTGAAGCTATACTCATGGCAGTTATCGGTTTGCCGTTTTCAACAAATATATTGAGGAAATCACTGGCATCCTCAACGCCACTGTCTATAAGATTAGGAATTATGCTGCCTGTACCCATAAGCATAACTGCAACTATCGGAACGGCAAGAATTCCTATAAGCATCATCATACCCTGTATAAAGTCTGTCTTACATACTGCAAGGAAACCGCCTAAAAATGTATATGCAAGTATAACTGCAGCTCCTACAAAAAGTGCAGTATGATAATCAATCTTTGCAATCGAAGAAAAAAGCTTTCCTCCTGCAGCAAAAGCCGATGCGGTATATACAAGGAAAAATATAAGTATTACTACAGCTGATATAGCCATAAGTATCTTCTTTTTATCTCCGAATCTGTTGCTTAAGTATTCCGGTATAGTAAGAGCATTACCTGCTCTTATGGTATATCTTCTTAATCTTCCGGCTATAAAAATCCAGTTAAGTACTGTTCCTATGAAAAGACCTATAGCTATCCATGCCTGATTTGTACCAAATGCATAGATACATCCCGGAAGTCCCATCAACAGCCATCCACTCATATCAGATGCCTGAGCTGAAAGAGCTGCAACCCATCCTCCTAAGTTTCTTCCTCCCAAGAAATAATCATCTGCATTTTTGTTTTTCTTTGCAGTTGATATTCCGATAATAAGCATTCCACTCATATAGAGCACAAACGCAAACACAATCCAACCTGTCATAATTAATCTCCGGTCTCAAGTAAAAGCAAATATCCGCTTTTAATCGATATACGACCTTCCTCCTTTATTAATTCATTACTTATCCCAAGGGTATCATCCTTAACCAGTACTCCACCCTTTGGTATATATTTAAATCCCTCAAGCATAATTCCTTCCACCTTATCGGTAAATGGTATAAGGGATATAAATTTTCCGTATAAATCCTTTTCCTTTATGATGATATCCTTATTCTTATCCATCATCCGGATTTTATTATACCTGTCAATTATACATGCATCTATATTATTATCAAGGCAATATCTCAAAATTCCTATATTACCAAGCAGATGGTCTATTCTTTTACCCGTAGCACCAAGTATGGTAATTGAAGACTTATTCTTTTTAGCAAGCTTAACGGCTTCTATCAAAGCCGCATGCGTATCAGTCAAATTCTTTTCGGGATTTAGAATTATTGTTCTTTCATCGGGTGCATATTTTTTCTTTATGCTCTCACCTGCCGAATCAAAATCTCCTATAAGTAAATCCGGTTTTATATTAAGTCTTTCAAGTGCTTCGATACCCTTATCAACACCTATTATGTATGGATTTTCAGAATGATTTATCGAATCACTGACAAGCGTATCATCTATCTCCCCACCGGTTACTATTATTATTTCATTCATCAGCCAAGCACCTCAAAGAAACGACTTACATTTTCTGCTATATCACCGTTAAAGCAGGCAGAACCGGCAACGATAACATTTGCACCTGCGTCAAGAACTGTGCTTACATTATCAAAATTGATACCTCCATCTACCTCGATAAGCAGATCAGGATTTATCTCCTTAGACCACTCTTTTACCTTTTTAAGCTTTTCAATGGCTGCAGGCATGAATTTCTGTCCTCCGAAGCCGGGATGAACACTCATGACAAGAATCATATCCACCTTATCAATATAAGGCTTAACTACTTCTGTATCGGTCTCAGGATTTATAGCAAGTCCGCATTTAAGTCCTGCCTCCCTTATAAGACTGATTGTATCGTCCAAATCCTCACATGCCTCATAGTGAACAGTTAAAATATCAGCACCCGCATCCTTAAATGCATCTATATATCTCTTTGGTTCATTAATCATAAGATGCACATCAAAAAACGCATCTGTAACCTTTCTTATCGCCTTAATAACCGGCGGACCAAAGGATATATTGGGTACAAATGCACCGTCCATTACATCAAGGTGATACCATTTTACTCCCGCATTATCAAGTACATTTGCATTTTTTTCAATATTATTAAAATCAATTGAAAGTAATGAAGGTGAAAGAATATTATTCATTCTACCATTTCCTCTTTTCTTTTAACTCACCAAAAAGCTGTTTATAATTCTCATATCTCAGACTGCTTATGTTTTCTTTGTCAAGTGCTTCTTTTACAGCACAATCAGGCTCATTTATATGAACACATCCGTTAAATCGGCATCTTCCCTCATATGGTTCAAACTCATTATAGTAATACTTTAAGTCCTCAGGTTCTATATCCTCTACATACAATGAGCTAAAGCCCGGTGTGTCAAGTATATATGAATCCTTATCGATGCACATAAGTTCAGTATGTCTTGTTGTATGTTTACCTCTTTTTATCTTATCGCTTATACTGCCTGTCTTTGTATCTATATCAGGACATACCGCATTTACTATAGATGATTTTCCAACACCTGACGGACCTGCCAACACCGTGGTTTTATTTACTAATTTACTTTTTAACTTTCCTATTCCGCTTTTTTCTTCATCTGTTTCCTTAGTAGATGTAATAATAACCTCATATCCACAGGACGTATATATGTCTTTTATCTCATTTACTTCCCTGTCATTAGCCAGATCCGATTTGTTAAAGCATATTATGGTTTCGACATGCTGTAAACTCATCATTATCAGGAATCTGTCAAGCAGATTAAAATTGGGTTTAGGATTTGATAAGGCAAAAATAATAATTGCCTGACTGACATTGGAAACAGTCGGGCGTATTAGAGAATTTGCTCTTTCATGGATAGAAATAATATTACCGGTTTTGTCCTTTTCGCTTATTATATCTATATCAACATCATCACCAATCATGGGCTTTATATTTTGATTTCTAAAAACCCCTTTAGCTTTGCACTCATATATAAAATTATTGTGTAGGTGGACATAATAAAATCCACCTACACCTTTAATAATCTTACCTGTCATATTAGTTCTCTCTATAAGTTATGCTCGGAGTCTTGCCAAAGTTTCCCGAAACATCATTACCATCAATAAATACACTATATGTAAAGTTTTCATTATTTGATGGCAGGTCAGCTATGCTAAGACTTGCACTTGCTTTTCCCTCTGTGTTAAGAGTAACAGTCTGCTCCTGTGTTGCAGTTCCATTTGAAACACGTACTGTAGCACTTCTTCCTGCATACGAAACAGGATTGCCTTCCGCATCAACCTCATTTGTCGGAGCACTTATATCGACTTTAATATCTGCTGTATAAGTCACTGTCTTTTCTTCAGGGCCATCACTTATAACAAAATCAATTGCGCTTCCTTCAGGAACCTCAGTTCCACTCTTTACGCCCTGTCTTATGACGTATCCTTCTGCCACATTATCACTGTTTTCATGAGTTACATTACCAACAGACAACTGTTTTGATGCAAGTGCATTTTCTGCCTCTGCCTGAGTATAACCGTTGAGATTTGGAACCTCAACATTTTTTTCTTCCTTACCATTACTTATAACAAGAGTTATCTTTGAGCCTTCCTTAGCCATAGATCCGCCCTCAGGCTCAGTTCTAACTACCTTGTTTTTTTCAACATCTTCACTATACTCATAAGCATGGGTATAGGTAAATCCTGCTTCCTGAAGTATAGTCATTGCCTGCGAATCTTCATAATTTTTCACATCAGGAACTGTTTTTTCTTCTGCCCCCGCACTAACCTTTATAATTATCTCTGCATCAGCATCTGTAGGTTCACCCTTGGCAATATTTTGTTCAAATACATAACCCTCCTGAACCTCAGTATTATTTTCATGGACAGACTTAACATTGGTGAAACCTGCATCTTTTAAAATCTTAATAGCAGCTTCCTCTGAAATTCCTATTACATCTTCCATTGAAATCTGAGCCGTTTCTTCAGAAACATTATTAGCGTCATTTGTTGGCGCAACGGTAGTATTTTTATCGCCAAACTTAAACCATCCGAGCACCTTACCCAAAACAACCATAACAACTATAGCAAGTACAACTGCCGTAGCAACCGCACCAACTATAACTGCTTTTTTCAGATTAGGATCTATATCTCCATCATCATAATCATCGTCATAATCATCTTCTTCATCATAATCCTGAACTTTTTTAATACTACCTCTCCTTTGTTGCTGTGGAGGTATATACTCTTCTTCATCTTCCCACGGATCCTCTTCTTCAAACAGAGCATTAATCCTTTGATTATTTACAGGTATTGTTGAAATACCCTGTATAGGACGCATCTCCCCCATCTCATTTTGTACAGGCACATTGGTATTAAAAAATGCATTTACAGGCTGCTGTACAGGTTTTACGGAAGCAGCATTTTTCACAGCCTCTATCTCTTCCCTTGACCACTCCTGAGTAGGACTGTTTGTTATACCTGAAGGAGCTACAACTATATCTATATTAGGGTTGTTTTGAACTCTCTTTAAGTCAGCAATAAGTGCACTTGCCGTAAGATACCTTCTTTCCGGCTTTTTCTGGGTAGCCTTTAAGATTATCTTTTCAAAGCTTGCATATATATCCGGATAGTACTCTCTTGGCGAAACCATCTCGTTTTGTATATGCATAAGTGCTACGGATACATTGTTATCTCCTTCAAACGGTACTCTTCCGGTTACCATCTCATACATGGTTATACCAAGTGAATATATATCACTTCTCTCATCACTATAACCGCCTCTGGCCTGTTCCGGAGAAATGTAGTGAACACTTCCCATCGCACCTGAAGTTAAAGTATTGGAAGACGCAGCTTTTGCTATACCAAAATCAGTAACCTT
>JAFUEG010000170.1 GCA_017464045.1 Lachnospiraceae bacterium | reverse complement strand
AGTTAATAATATGCGCAAGCATACAACAGAATATAAATTAAAGCGTCTCGCAATTATTGCTTCAGCGTGCGTAATCGGTGTGACCGCAGGTTTGTGTGGTGTGTACGGTTATAAAGGAGCAAAGGAAAAGAAGCTGAATAAATTCGAAAAGGAATATAATAATACAATTTCAATATCGGCGGATAATTCGCCGGATGAGGTTATAGATAAAGCTATAGATATGTTGAATAATGAACAGTATTCGGATTATTTTGACAAGTATGAGGATAAAGAAGGAAACCTTCTGTATCAGATAGCTTTATCATATTATTCAAAAAAAGAATATGACAGTGCAAATGAATATTTTGAAGATGCACTATTATGTATAGATGAATCTGATATTTACAGAGATTATGCTGTTTCACTGGCGAAGTCGGGTAATCTTACAAAGGCACAGATGATAGTGGATGATAACAGTGAGAAAATAGATGAAATGGATATCAGACAGATTCGTGCTGAGATTAATTTTGAAGAAAGTAATTATAGCGAAGCTATAGATGATTTTATATATGTTTTAAATAATTCCTCGGACAAAGATTTACGAATAAGAACGACGGTTTTACTGTGCGAGGCATATTATGAAATGGGGAACTATGAGGAGATGGAGGAATTGCTTCTGACTGATACAATGTCGGAGGATTATACCGCATCAAAAAACAGACTGCTCTCAATTGCATATATTGGTATGGCAAATAAGTCTGAAGGTGTTGAGAGAAGCAGATATTATGGTATGGCTGAAGAATGCTTAAAATATCTCGAGGAAATAAATTGTCTGAATTATGAAGAAGAACTGAATCTGGTTATTGTATATCAGAATACAGGTAAATTCAATATGGCTTCTGATAAGCTATCGGATATGATGAGCAAATATCCTGAGGATTACAGAATTTATGTTCAAAAGTGCTTTCTTATCTATAATGAACAGGCGTCATATGATGCTGAAAAAAGGAATTATAGCGAATTTGATAATTATTATATAAGAACGATAAATCTGTATAATAGCCAAAATACAAGTGGAATTGATAATGAAAAGATAATACAATTAAAAAACTTGTATCAGGAATTAAAAAATTTGGGGTATCTATAGGGGTGTCAAATGGAAAAGTATATTATTTATATCAATTATAATAATTCAGTTATAGAATATGTTCTTCCGGGATTAAATGATAGAACAGGACAGATTAATCTGGCTGATGAAACAGGAATAATATTAATGATAATAATCTTCTCGTGTCTTGCTTTATAGAATGTGGAGAGCCTATAGAAAAGCTGATAGACAACATAAGAAATGCAAATAAGGATAATTATGTTGTGATTATGGCGAATGATATCGAAGATATAGTCAAATATACTACACCAATGATAAGACCTGTAGGCTGCATGTTCAGACCGGCATCAAAAAAACACATAGGACATATTATTGATCAAATTGAAAATGCATGTTCAAAAGAAACAGATAATCATATTATAACATTTAAGATTAAATCTAAGGAGTATTATGTGAACTGCAATAATGTCATAATGATTGAAGCGGCTAACAAAAAGATTATTTTATATACCGAGAGTCAGGAGTTTGAATTCTATGACTCAATGGATCGTATTATGAATAAGTTGCCCGATTATTTCTACAGAACTCATAAAAGCTATGTTGTGAATATGAAAAAAATTATAGAGGTAGATTATAAGTCTATGGAGATTTATCTGGAGGATGAGCTCGTGGCAGATTTGTCAAGGAGCAATAAGCCGGGTTTTATGGAAAGACAGGAGAGATTTAAGGAGGATAGTTGATTTGGCAATAGGGTATAGACTTACGGCGGATGAACTTACGGCATTATGCTGGTTGACCAATAATAAAACATTCAAAATGCTTAATATTAATTATGACTTTTCTTTGGGAAAATTTGATGCGGTATATGAAAAAATAATTAAAAAAAAGCTTATTCATGAGAACGCTGAAGGATATATATTGGATCCCGTAATTAATTATATAATGAATATTTTGACAGCGTCCCGGTATTATATGTTTGATTTGAATGGATGTAATGTAATTATAAATGGAGGAGATTCCGTTCTTTTTATGCATAGGGACGGCGTTACTTCGGACATATGGCATATATTTCCGTATGAGAAACTTATAGATGTTTTAATGGATGATAAACAATTTTGTGAGGATGAAGATTATATTTACCTATATGATGCGTATAAAGATGAAAACACAGAATGTAAGTGGAATTACTATTGTGAAAGGATGATGCAAAATGAACAAGGTATTGATTGAGCTTTTTTGTGCCGCAACAATAAAAAAATATGATTTTTGGTTTCCGAAATCAATGCTTATTAAGGATGTAATACATAGAATTATCGAGGATATTGAGGATTATGAGAATGTAGAAAGCTTATTTGGAGATGAAGAGAACATTATGCTTTATCTGGATGAAAGAGGTGTGATTTTAAACAGGGATTACACTGTGGAGCAATCGGGGATTACAAGCGGACAGCGGATAATGATGGTATAGATGCAGTTTGCTCCATTTTTTTTGCAGTTCATCAGGAGTTAAACAAAAAAGATAAAAAAGAAATTATTATAAGCACATAAGATACATATGACGTAGAAAGGAGAAGAAAAGTGGCAGAGAAATACAAGTGGGATATAGAACAGTTACAATTCTGTATCAGAAAGCTTAAAAGAGAAAGGCAGAACCTTGAGGACTACAGGACTCAATTAAGGACTTTCAAATCAAATGTAAATGAAGCATGGATGAGTATAGCCGGTACTGCATATGAAAATAATCTTGATATAGATGAAGATATGCTTATTCAGATTATAAACAGCCTGAATGATGAAATAGAGAAATTAGAAAAGGTAGTGAGTAAATGCTATACCCCT
>JAFUEG010000169.1 GCA_017464045.1 Lachnospiraceae bacterium | reverse complement strand
TGACGGCTGGTATAAGGATGATACATTTACCCAAAAGTGGAATCCTGATACAGATAAGGTAACATCAGATATAAAGCTTTACGCCAAGTGGACAAAGAAGGCAGAGCCAACAAAAGCAGATACACCGGAGACTAAGGTGGATACACCAAAAGCAGCAACAACCCCAACTAATACAGCCAAGTCACCGGAAACGGGAGATGCAATGCATAAAGATATAGCATTTTTCCTAATGATATTTGCAGCTTTGGGAATGATATGTCTTAGATTTATAAGAAAAAAGAACTTAAGATAGATTTCATAAAAAAGAATTACTTATCTGACTTCACGATATGATAAGAAAAGCCGGTGCCAACCACTTAAGCTGATTGGTGCCGGTTCTGTTTTATATGTAAAAGAGGAAACTGCATTTTTATTGATATTAATAATAATTTATGTTAAAGTTAGAGAAGTAAAAAAGGTTAAATTTATGTAAAAGAAAAGAAGGCACAGATAGTGAAAAAGATTGGAATTGGATATGAGGATTACAAAAGATTTATAGATGATGATATGTATTACATTGATAAGACTATGCTTATTCGTGACGTTATAGAAAAAGGTGGAGTAGTCACACTGTTTACCAGACCGAGACGTTTCGGTAAGACACTTGCCCTTTCCATGCTTCGTACATTTTTTGAGCTTGAATACGATTATTATGGAAATGTGATAGATAAGAAAAGGTATTTTGAAGGAAAGAAGATTATGAATGCCGATGATAAGATACTTTCCATGATGGGAAGGTATCTGGTAATCAAGCTTTCGCTTAAGTCGGCACTTAAGACCAATGATGCCTTGGAGAGAGCGGTGATTACAGGCTGCTGACATATAAAGTATTTGCTAAATGGGGCTTTACAAAAAGATAAAATGTCCGGTTTTTGGGGTAAAAGATAAAAAAAGAGGTTGACGAATATACTTACATTTGAAACAGATAAGTTTTCAACATATGCTTTGGTATATATGGAGCCAAAAGAAGCAGAAGTAAAACTCCTGAGACTCCAAAATCAGCAAAAACAGGAGATAAAGCACCTATAGCGTGCGTAGTTGTTTTAATGTTTGGTTCAGGCTTGACATCACTTTATCTGGTGCTCAGAAAGAAAAAATAAAATAATTATATGATTAAGTTTGCGCCCCTTGTCAGCACATAACTGACAAGGGGTTTTACTTATTTTTTTATGGATAAAAGGTAAGAGATATGTTATAGTAAATTTGATAATAAAGAAAAGAAAATGTTTAAAAAAGTGTAAAATGATAAAAGAATGTGAAAATGTGGTATGACGGATTTTCGTTTCAGGAAAATAAATTCCTGATTTGTTGCAGGATAGTGAATTGTCCTTTGTTTTTGTTGATATAAGGAATACAATAAATTACAGGAGCTATACATGAAGAACTCGTATAGATATTTTGAAAACAGGGATTGCAGGTATTATCCCTGTCATAATGAAACTGAGCATTTAAATTGTCTGTTTTGCTATTGTCCGTTATACAATATGAAAAAATGTCCGGGCAATCCATCATATAAAGAAAAAGACGGAAAGAAAATAAAGATATGTACTGATTGTACATTTCCGCATAAGGCGGAAAACTATGACAAAATTATGGAATGTTTAAAAAAATAATTTTGAATTAAAAAGCTACATAATGATTGCAAATATCAAAATGATAGTATAATATATCATATGATTATTATACATAGATACCTGATATGTCGAAAAGGAAGAAAAAATGAAAAAAAGATTAAAGGTTATTTGTACATTTCTTATGATGATTATGCTGCTTACATCGGCTTTGGCACATATAAGCATGGTTTCTTATGCAAGCTCATCAAAGGATAATGATGAAAAAAGCACATCGAGCGATGATGCAGAAGGAGATACGGCGGAAAGCTATTCTACTAATGTGGATTTTACCGGAAGCGGAATAGGCTTTACGTCTTTTTTATATGATAACTCAAGCGGACTTCCTACCTCTGAAGCCAATTCCATCGCACAGACTTCTGATGGATTTATCTGGATAGGAAGCTACAGCGGACTTATCAGATATGACGGTATTGATTTTGAACGATTTGATTCTTCGACAGGAATTGCCAGTGTTGTTAGTCTTTACGTCGACAGCAGAGACAGACTTTGGATAGGTACAAATGATAATGGTGTAGCTGTTTATGAAAAGGGTGAATTTACTGTTTACGGACAGGTTGAAGGTCTTAATTCATATTCCATAAGAGCCATGGTGGAGGATTTAGATGGAAATATAATTATTGCAACTACTCAGGGTATGGCATATGTGGATACAAATAATGAATTTCATCTCATAAACGAACCCCAGATAAACAATGAGTACGTATGTGAGTTAAGAATGGGACCTAACGGAGTTATATATGGTGAGAATCTTGACGGCTCGATATTTACTATTGAGAACAGAAAGGTTACGGCATATTACAGCAGTAAGGATATAGGCTTTGGTAATATTAACTGTATATATCCTGATCCCGATAATGCAGGCTATGTTTACCTTGGAACGGATGAATCAGAGGTCATATACGGAAATATAGAAAATGGATTTAAGGATTCAAAGATAGTATCTGTTTCTCCACAGGTAAATATTAATGCCATAAATTGTATAGATGGAATTATCTGGCTTTGTGCAGATAATGGAATAGGTTTTATCAGTGGTAATGATAAATATACACAGCTTACCAATATTAAGATGAATAATTCCATAGATCATATGATGGTGGATTATGAAGGTAATCTGTGGTTTACATCATCAAGGCAGGGGGTGCTTAAGCTTGTTGAGTGTAGATTTACCGATATCAATAAGGTAGCAAATCTTGATTCCATGGTAGCAAATACTACCTGTAAATTTGAGGATGATTTATATGTAGGAACGGATGAAGGTCTTTATATAATAGATAAAAATTACAAGTCTAAAACTAACGAGCTTACCAAACGTTTAGGCGGAATAAGAATAAGGTCTATTAAGAAGGATTCAAAAAACAATATTTGGTTATGTACATACAGTGAAGACGGACTTATAAAATATGATGGTAAGAATATTGAAACCTTCAATACTGATAATGGACTGATGTCCAATCGTGTCAGAACGATTACCGAGCTTTCAGATGGCAGAATGGCTGTTTCCACCATTGGAGGAGTATATATAATTGATAACGACAAGGTAGTTGATGCCTATAATGAGGAGGATGGAATAAATAATACTGAGATTCTCACTATATGTGAAGGCAAAAACGGAGAGCTTTATCTGGGAAGTGATGGTGATGGTATATATGTTGTATCCGGAGAAAAAATTTCCAGATTAGGACTTTCTGACGGCTTGAAGTCAGGTGCGGTTTTAAGAATTAAATATGACGAATATAATGATGTATTTTGGATTATAACAAGTAATTCCATTTCCTATATGAAGGATGAAGTTATAGGAACAGTTAGTAACTTCCCGTATTCCAATAACTTCGATATGATTTTTAAAGAGGATGGAACTGCATGGATATTGAGCAGTAACGGTATCTATGTTGTGAATGCTGCTGATCTTATGACGGATGATGATCTTGAATATACATTTTATAATTCAAGAACTGGACTTCCTTATGTAACAACTGCAAATTCGAGAAACTATCTTGATGATGACGGTACACTTTATATATCATGTTCGGCAGGTGTCTGTTCAGTTAATATCAATGATAATGATAACATATCAAATGAGATTAAGCTTGCTATCCCGATGATTGAAATCGACGGTGAACAGGTTTATGTGGGGGAAGATGCCAGTGTGACTATTCCTGCCAATACAAAGAGACTTAAGATTTATGGTTATGCACTTACATATTCT
>JAFUEG010000168.1 GCA_017464045.1 Lachnospiraceae bacterium | reverse complement strand
TGTCCGGGTTGGTGAGGAAGCTGTCCTGAAAACAGTTGGTCGGAGACGACTTGCAGGTTCGAATCCTGTGTACGGCGTTTATGGATGGATAACCCGTAATTGGTAGCGGTGCTGACTGTAAATCAGTTGTCTTAATGACTCTGGAGGTTCAAGTCCTTCTCCATCCACTATGCCTGTATAAGCCTAATTGGTAAGGCAACAGTTTGCTAAACTGTTAGTAATCCTATTATTGGGGTGTGTTGGTTCGAGTCCAGCTACAGGCGTTTTTTAATGCTTTTTTTTAATTAATTTCACGCTAAACACATTGTGTATTGTGTAAAACCCCTTTGTTTACATGAAAAAATTACATCGACTTTTTATTAACAAAAGAAAAATAGTAACTTATAAGTAGATTATAAATGTCACTTCGGTTATAATATGAAATGTGCTATGGTTTTTACATGGGATATATGATATTAGGCTTAATTATAAAGTAGGCTTATGGTGAATAGTATGAGTAGAAGTAAAATTTGTACAAAAACTGTGATATCAGTTGTGATTGTCGTTTTTGTTATGACTTTCGTTGTCGGTTGTTCAAATCAGATGTATGAAAAAGAAGAGATTTTCAAGTCGCCTACCGGCAAAAAAGAGGTTATTGTAAAAGTTGACTATGTAAGCCGACCGGATGTTTTTTGCGACAATGAATGCATTTTTCGGTATGAAGGAAGTGGGTTTAACGAGACAGTATATTGGGATGTTGAATGGTTATCGGAAGAAGAAATAAGGTTATATCTGTCCGCCCCATCTAACGATAAATATGCTGATGAGAGTTATATGATTGAGCTCACTTCAAAATAATCTATTAAATTCAAGGTGTAAAATATGAATTATTATGGAACAGACAAATATTATAAAAAAATAAAGAATCTTGATAAACAGATCTTTTCAAAAATAATGTTTGATGAGCCAGACAGGGTTAAGGATTTAGATGGTGGATATTACGTAAAATATTACTACTATGCAGACGAGGAAAACTGTCTTCCCGGACATGCTCCTGTCGATGGAGAGGTCTGCAGACTATTCAAAAATGAAGAAATGGTTTTTGAATGGAAGAATACGGATGGCCATTCACGAATGGCTGTAATCGTCAATCACGCTGACGGACAGCAATACTTTATATTTGATGAAGATCTTTATGGATACAGTGTTCTGAAATTGTCAGATTTAACAAGTGTGCATTATATTCCTGCTGAATCATATGGTAAGTATCCTGAAGAATTTGAAGAAACATTCCTTTGGTGCAATTGTTTTTACAACTCGGAAAACAATATGTTGGCAGTTGATGGCTGTTTTTGGGCAAGCCCCAATAATGTTATAGTTCTTGATTTTACTGATCCTATGCATATCGTAGAATCAAAAGAATGGATGGACATATATACGAGATGTAGAGAAGAATATCCGGATATAGATGATATTGAATTTGTAAGATGGAATGGATCAAAACTGATTTGCAAAGGCGATGGAGCTAAACCGGCAGGATTTATTCTTAATGATAAGGTTGAAGTACAGTTTTTATAATTTTGAATTTAATGTACCATATTTGATGCAAAAATATCGGATTTTCGACTATAACCGGTAACAAAAAACTAAATATATGTGAAATGTTACCATTATGATGAGAAGAATGATTTTATGAAAAAATAAACCATAATATTTGAATAATAAACTAATATATGGTAATATTAACTCAATTTTATTTTTTCATTTAAGTTATCATCTTATTGTTTACGGAATCCGTTGCAGTGTAAGATATAATAGCTTAAAAAACAGATATAATATTATATGGAGTTATTATGAAATCATTAAGTAAAAAGAAGACACATTTACATACGCGAAGACTGGTTGTATTTCTTTCTTCGCTTATATGTTTTATTATTCTTACGTCGATGTATCTGCTAATGCTGCATCGTGACATTAAATCAGAAAAAACCAGATACAATTATATTGCTAAAAATGAAGCTGAGCATATCGTTACCACAGTTGACTGCGTGATGGCACGAACCAACACGTTAAAGGCAATGATAAAGGATCATAACGGCGATACATCCTTTTTTAAAAATGCTGCCGAGGACATGTATAACACCGTGAAGGAGGAGACGGGGGTTTCGCTGAAAAACTTTGCGATAGCACCTAACGGTGTTGTATCGGATGTATACCCGCTTGAAGGAAATGAGACGCTTATTGGCTTTGATTTTTTGGATTTGAGTCATCCCGGCAATATCGAGGCAAAGGAAGCGTATGAGCAGGGTGAAACAATTCTCACAAATCCTTTTGAACTGATACAGGGTGGAATTGGAATGGGCGGCAGAGCACCGGTAGTCCTTAATGACGGTGATAACCAGACACTTTGGGGACTTGTTACGGTTACGATAGATTTTGAAAATCTGATAGAAGTGTTAAACCTTGACGGTCTTAATGAAATTGGTGTTGATTTTGCACTGTCCTATAAAGATAACGATGGTAGTGTTCATGATATGTATAAAATCGGAGAACCTAAAGATGATGCTGTAAAAGTCAGGTTTAAGGTGAGAAATCTGACATGGGAGATGACGGTGGCACCAACTAATGGGTGGATACCGATATGGAGGATTATTGTTTCAATTTTGGTTATCGTGATTATCTCTGCCTTTGTGGGTGTATTTGCCAGTATTATGTTTAGACTTCATGAAAGCAATGCAATGCTGTTACGCTTATCCACAACGGACGGGTTGACCGGATGCCTTAACAGGAGAGCATATGAAGAGGCATTATTGACACTGCCTGATAAAATGAAGGATGATAATTTCTTTTATGTTACAGCGGATGTTAACAGCTTGAAAAATACTAACGACACACTTGGACATCTTTCAGGAGATGAATTAATATGCGGAGCCGCTGATTGTTTGCAGGATTGTTTTGGCGATAATGGTGACGTTTACCGTATCGGCGGTGATGAGTTTGCTGCATTCGTTTATGCGGATGAAAATACTTTTGATAAGCTTATTGAAAAAATACATACCCTTACGGATAATTGGAAGGGAAATAGTGTAAAGAGCCTGACTCTTTCTATAGGCTATGCTTCAAATCGAGAGTTTCCGGATGCTGAAATTAATACATTGATAAAGACTGCGGATGAGAGGATGTATAAGGAAAAACGAGAATATTATCAGAATAAGGGAATTGACAGACGGCAGGGTGAATAATGTGGTAAGACTCATGCCACGTGTAATAATCTTATGATAAGAAGATGTTTATAATAAAAAAGGATAAGTACCGCATTTTGTCACATGCGCAGCATGTGTTGGTTATATAGGGGTGTAAATGATAAGAGGCATTGAACAGGTGCTAAGCAAAGCGTGAGCGAAAGCGAGCTTTGTGAGTACCTGTTCAATGCCTCTTATCTTTTATACCATTCTATATAACCAACTAAAACAGTCACAAATTATTCTCTGTTCTTTAGTACTGCGGCAGGTGTGATTTTGTTTATCTTGCCGGTGAGCAGTCTGTTCACAATTAGGTAGAACACGATTATGCCTACGTAGATAATCAGGTAGATGTACCATGGGTAACCAAGCTTCATGGTGCAGGCTACATTTGGCACAAACATAGGGTAGACCTTGTTCATGATAAGCTTGGCTGCCGGGATGCAGACAAGTCCGCCTACAGCAATTATTGCAAAGTTTCCGTTTAGGTAAAGCTGGCGGATTTCTTTAGGTCTGTAGCCAAATATTTTGATGAGAGAGATGCCGTATGAGGAACGGTCAATCATCACATTCATCATAAGGAACATAACCACGCAGAAGATAACGCTTCCTGCAATAATCAGAGTCCATATAAGACTTTGCATCTGGTCAATAAATACGCCTGCGCTTTTTTCGATGTCAGACTTTGAGGTTATCGAGTAAAGGCGGCCCTTTTCGATATCAAGCTCCTTGTCCGAATAAACCACGTTGAAGTAATCCTCATCTTGCCCAAACAATTCTCTCATACTGTCAATATCCATAAATATCGTAAAGCCCGGAGAGTAATCCACCACGTCTGTTACAGTAAAGGCATAGTCCATGTCTGCTGTAAGGTCGGTAAATATAACCTTATCGCCCTCTTTGTAGCCGTATCGTTCATAGAGTGAGTTATTGATAACCGCTTTATTTTTACCCTTTTTAGGCTTGGCATCAAAAAACGGGTTATCCTCGTCGATACCGATTACAGTGACATCAAGGGTGTAGCCCATGCAGTCGGTGCTTAAGGTTTCTATGTAAGCTGCCTCTCCTCCTTTGGGTACTTCCTTGCCCGGATATTTATAATAATACATATATTCGTATCTGGTTTCATTTATATTGTCACGCTTGACGCTTATACACATGACATAGCAGTCAAGACCGAGTACAACTACTAAAAGTGATATGAGCATACCGAGTACAACCGTCGCTGCAGAGCGTGCCTCACGAAGCATCTGTCTTGTTCTGAAAATGTGTGGAAAGCTCTTGCCCTTTATGTTTACCTGCTTGTAGCTTCCCGCCTTTTGCTCATTTTTGATAAGTGAAAGTGCGGTTTGAGAAAGTTTTTTATTGATTACAAGTACATTTACGATTGCGCTTATAACCGGTGGTAAAACGAGTGCATATATCAAAAGGTAAACAGGAAATACCAAATCATATTCAGGGAGCGAGAAATAGTTGTAGGTATCTGCAGTTTGGGTGCCGATTCCGACCGGGGAAAATCCAATTGCGGTACCTATCACTCCTCCGATAAATGCGATGATTGTAGGAAGTGTGATGTAGTGGCGCAAAAGCTCCTTTTTCTTTACACCCAAGGCATACAAGGCGCCGATTACACTTGACTCACGCTCTATCTGATGGACAACAAATACAGATATAACATAAGCAAATAGTATAAGGACAATTACTCCGGCGATAAGTCCGCCGTTTTTATCCATAACAACATCACCGGCTGCACCCTCGATACGGATGTTGTCGTCTGCAGTTATGAAATTGGTGAGGTTGTCGATGTCTATGTCAAATATTTCATCCAAAAGCTCATCCACATCCTCCATGGCATCGCTAACGCCGTCATAAAGCTGACCCGTACCGTCTGCCGCTTCACCGACTACTTCGGTGTAATCATATATTCCGTTTTTAAAATCAGAAAGGCTTTCTAAAGATGCTTTAAGGCTCTTTAAATCTGCGGAATCTGTGAGTACTATAAGCTCATCAAGAGTTTTTTCATAGTTTTCTTCAGTGAGCTCGGTACCCGGCATAGCTGAACCTATCGCAGCATTAGCCTGATCAAGATAGTTGTCAAATAATGTGTCGGCAGCATCCCTTAAATCCTGACTGTGAGAATCAAGTTCTGTCATGCCGTCGTGAAGTTCCACGGATCCGTCATATAACTCGTCAAGACCGTCTTCAATCATCTTTCTGTTTTCAAGCACATCGTCTATAGTCTGTTTGAAATATACATTTTCAACCTTAGTATAATCAAAATCAAGATCCTTGATTTTTTGCTTTAGTTCATCATCGGTAGTACCTTTTGCAAGTCTGTAAGCGTAGACATATTCTTCTGCAATCTGGGCGGAATTGTCTCTTATATAGGCATACTGGCTGTCAGTTACAAATAAAAGTCCGAACTGCTCTGACTGAACCGCAGTATCTGAAAAGCTTTGCAAGGTCTGATCATAATCAGGAACAGAACCGATTCCGACAACCGTAAGCTTAACGCCGCCGATTTCAATTACATCACCCAGGGAGTAATCATTTACTTCCGCAAATCGTCTTTCTAAAACTGCCTCGCCGTCAGCATTTGCCATACGTCCTTCTTTAAGCTGGATGAGGTCGATGTTCCTACGGTTCTTAAATAATCTCAAGGTCTGGGAACTGTTTAAGGAAATGTCTATGTAAAACATTTCTTCTATAAGTGTTCCATCAGAAGATAGTGAGGCAAGCTCATCGTCAGTAAGAGGAAGGAATACTGAAAACTGACCATCCTCGGTTTTACTGATGGAGCGGTATTTTTCGGTACCATGCAATATAACCTCCGCTGAACCTACTATACCTACCACGAGATAGATGCCGAGGACGATTAAAAGTATGAGTGCTATATATCTGCCGAGATTTGATTTTAAATCTCTGGGCAGTCTTTTTCTAAGTACCTTTTTCATTTATAAATCCTCCAGTTCTGCCGCAGGGACTCTCGTTTCATTTTCGTAATCCTTTTTCACAAGTCCATCTTTGATGATAATTACCTTGTGCACCATATTTTTGATGGAATTGTTGTGGGTTACGATAAGCATGGTGGTTCCGTATTTTTTATTGATTTCCTCAAGTAAAATGAGTATGTCTCTTGAAGTTTTGGAATCAAGGGCACCGGTTGGCTCATCGCATAAAAGAAGCTTTGGGTTTTTGATAAGTGCTCTTGCAATAGCGCACCTTTGCTGCTGTCCGCCGGAGAGCTGGGCAGGAAATTTATTTTGGTGCTCGGTAAGTCCAAGTACCTCCAAAAGCTCATCCATATCAAGCGGATTTTCCGAAAGGAAGCTGCAAACCTGTATATTTTCTCTTACCGTGAGGTTAGGAACAAGGTTGTAAAACTGAAATATAAAGCCAAGATTATCACGTCTGTAATCCGAAAGCTCATTTGGCTTGAGTCCGAAGATTTCCTGACCGTCAACCGTAACTGAACCGGAATCCATGGTATCAAGTCCACCGATGCAGTTAAGCAAAGTTGATTTACCTGAACCGCTGGTGCCTTGGATTACGCACATCTGTCCCTGTTCAACCGAAGTGCTTACACCCTTAAGAACCTGAATATAGCTGGAGTCCTTACCGTAGCTTTTTTTTACATTTTTTACTTCGAGATACATATCAATATTCCTCCGTTTTTTATAGTTTAGTTAATATCAAATGGTTAGTGAGCTTGAACTAACTTTATATTTATTTTTTTAGGCGGTTTAACCGCCTTATTATTATTTTAATTATTTAACTGTGTTTATATGTAAAACTAATTTTCTTAAACAACAGTTTATCTATGAGATATCTTTATCTTCAAGTATATACTTCATCCAGCCATCAACCATAAAATCGATAAGCGGTTTAATATGCATTAAGGCTTTTTGCTCATCCGGTTCATGAGTTATCAGATGAACAAAAGCATTAATCTGCATATGGCTGAAATAGTGAAGCATATAATCGTTTACCTTTTTTCCGGGAACGGCACAAGCAAACCTTTGCGCAAGCTTTAAGTAAGTTTCATCGGTAAAATCAATGATTTTATCAACAATACCTTCGTAGTCTGAACCTGCTGATTTTTCCAGCAAAAGAAGCATCGCATCGCGGTTTTCATAAAGTGCCGGTACAAGAAGCTCTGCGAGTTCATCATGATCACCGGATTTGTGTTCGTAGGTATTAAAATCCTCAGAAGCCTCCTCGCTGTAGTGAGCAGTGATGATATCCATAACCTTTTAAAGGGGTTCATCTACTATAGCTCCAAAAAGTCCGTTC
>JAFUEG010000167.1 GCA_017464045.1 Lachnospiraceae bacterium | reverse complement strand
TTCATCTATGAGCCTGCTCTCATCAAATCCAAAATACTGGTTGTGCAAATCTGAAACCTGAACTATCGTATATCCGTTTAAATCGTCGCCTATCTTTTCATTTTGATAGGTATACTCTGTAATAACTATATGATGATTCTGATAAAAGCCCCAGATAACCAGCAAAATCCAGATTACAAGAACTACGGGAACAGTTATACTGAACTTTTTCTTTTTAGTCTTGTGATGAAAAATGTGCATACCAAGAAATGCACCCAAAGCACCACCGATTATCGCAACAAATATCAGCACCCGTTCCGGTATTCGAAATCTATCCTTAATGGCTTTTTTCTTGTCTATACCATAAAGGATAAAGGCTATTAAGTTAATTATGATAAAATATATGATAAGCATTCTTTTTTCCTTAAATAAATTATTAAAATATATACTCAATTTTCCCTACTTAAATCTTTAACCCAAATCATAAATTCATACAGGTAAACATAAATTACAACGCATACTTACTTCAAATATAGTCCTTTCTTATCCACCAGCTTTGCCTGAACAAGATATCTTTTAATATCAATGCTCGTACAGGTGGAAAGCGTTATTATCCTGTCATCGGTCGTCAGACTATCCACATCACGAAAATATCCGCTCCCATAATTTTTAAGCATGTCGATATATTCCTGATATCCTTTTTCATTGGAAAAGTCATAAGCATATAAAATGTGGTCATCGTTAAACTCATATGCTGCAAATATCTCATAAGTTAGAAGCTCATCCGGTGTATAAATATACACATATTTATTGTTGTCAAAAAAATCCTTTTCACTGAACTTATGCAGATCACGGAAGCCCTCACCATTTTTCATATTGTGACCATAAAGGATAGTATTGTAATCATCAAAATCCTTACTGTTAAGTCTCTGCGTATAGATGCAACCCGGATATCCCGTACTTCCGTCAAGATTATGATCCAGATAATAATCCTCCGGCTGTTCATCATCGCTTTGCAAAACAGGATATGAAATGTGTGTATCCGGTATATCTATATAAGCGTAAACATTTTTATCAATCTCCCAGTAAGCCTTAAAATCTATCGGATTTTCTTCCTTTGGTTCTTCGGTAGTTGGTTCTTCAGTGGTTGACTGAATATCAGTCGTTGTTATCTCAACTGATATATTATCTGTTATCTCCTGCTCGGATTCCGAAGCTTCTTTTGTGGCAGATTTCTTACCGCATGAAGATAAAACCAGTATTGAAATTAACAAAAAATATATTAAACGTCTTTTTTGTTTCATTTACATTTCCTGCTCCGTTTCAAAAAATAAAACTTTTTCTTCATAAGAGTATACTTTATTTAGAGATTTTATCAAGAGATAAATTAACAAAGTTACCTATAAAACTATTTATTTTAGACTTCCTTATAGGTAAAATTGGCGAACAACACAATGGCAAAAATCTTAAATTACCTATAAGTCCTTACATCTTATTCAATCTTATAGGTAAAACAACTCTGCGAAAGGATAATTAAAGTCTGAATTTACCTATAAACTCTATCACATCATTCAGTCTTATAGGTAAAATGCCCAAGCAGAAGAAGAATCAAGACATAAATTTACCTATAAGCTCTATAACATCATTTAATCTTATAGGTAAAATGCCCAAGCAGAAGAAGAATCAAGACATAAATTTACCTATAAACTCTATCACATCATTCAGTCTTATAGGTAAAATAGCTAAGCAGATGAAAAATCATGGTCTAAATTTACCTATAAGCCTTATCACCTTATTCAGTCTTATAGGTAAAACAACTCTGTAAAAGAATAATTCAGATCTCATTTTACCTATAAGTCTATCGCCTCATATAATCTTATAGGTAAAACAGCCTAACAACCGACTTATATACTCTTTAAAAGCTTATTCCAACTATAATATCACTTTCAACCGGTGAAATTTTGTCACCGGTTGAACATAATGAAAAAATCAGGTTCGGTTTAAAGCTCACTTCATTAGCTAAATTTATTAGCTCACTTAATTAGTTCGCTTTAAAACCAAACCTGATCACAAAGGTTATTAAGTTTTTAAATTATGGGGTTATCTCAACGTATAAGTTGTCTCATTTACTGTGATTGACTCTATATTATCTACATCACAGAGACGGTTAAATGCTATTTTAAACTCATTATCAAAGCCACAAACATATTGATAATTTGCATGTTCAACATCGCAGCTGTGACTTATACCTAATTCTTTATTATCACAATTGCTTTCTCTGACAAGATATTCGGTTCCATCCTTATACTTTATATTTACATAGTAGATATAATATGGATCATAATAATCAAGTCCTAGTCCTACGCTCTCATCAATACTCATGGATATAGGTGAAACCTCAACGACACCGCCGTCTGCATTGACGTATTCGTTCATCTCTATCTTCTCTTTTGTATTAAGCGGAATATCCATCTCAACGATTTGATCAAGTATTTTGTTAAATTCTTCCGGATCATTGGTAGTCGCATATTCTTCAATTGTACAAGGTAATATTTGTACATGAATTGTTGGTGTTTCATTTACCTGATATTCGGAACCCAGAACAGCATATGAGTAGCAATACATTTTTTCATCAGTAGATTTATCCAAATCTATGTAAACCTTGCCAAAATCAAAGTTTACATTTTGGTCAAGTTCAGGAAAATTACCCTTAGTTTCATTGCTATGCCCGGCATGGTCAAGATTATATATTTTAACTCCGCCTTCGCGCTCTAATGTATATTCAACCACCATGCAGTTTCCGTCACTTACAGTAGAAAGAATAGTCATCTTGGTTCCATCGAGATCATACTCTTCATTCATTTCAAGAATATTATCACCGACAAGTTCCTCAGCCTTTTC
>JAFUEG010000166.1 GCA_017464045.1 Lachnospiraceae bacterium | reverse complement strand
ATTTGCAGAAATGTGTGGTTGATCACGGACTCGCTGTAGGCTTTGCTTATGATGGTGATGCTGACAGATGTCTTGCTGTAGATGAAAATGGTTCACTTGTAGATGGTGACCATATACTTTATATATGTGGCAAATATTTGAGAGACAAGGGACATCTTGCAGGTAATACTGTTGTTACAACTGTTATGTCTAATCTCGGTTTATATAAAGCGTTTGATGCCGAGGGTATTAATTACGAGAAGACGGCAGTAGGAGATAAGTATGTTTATGAGTGTATGATGGAAAAGGGTTATATGCTTGGCGGAGAGCAGAGCGGACATATCATTTTTGCTAAAAATGCAAGAACTGGTGATGGAGTTCTTACCTCTCTTAAGATGATGGAAGTTATGGTTGAAAACAAATGCAAAATGTCAGAACTTTCAAGGGGTCTTAAGATATATCCACAGCTTTTGGTTAATATTAAGGTTAAGAGTAAGCCGGAAGTTACATCGGACAGTGATGTTCTCGCGGCTGTAAAAGATGTAGAAGAAAAGCTTGGAGATAATGGAAGAATTTTACTTCGTGAAAGTGGAACAGAGCCGCTTATACGAGTGATGGTGGAAGCTGAAACAGACGAATTATGCAGCGAATATGCATATATGGTTGCAAATGTTATTAAGGAAAAGGGCTATGAACAGTAAATCATAACAGGGCTTTATTAATTAAAAATCAGTAAGATAAATTATTTATGATATACCAAAATAGCTTAAAGGATAGATATGAAAAGAAAACTTAGAAAGTTGGAAACAACAATTATATTTGTTATAAAATCGGCTCTTTATTTTATACTTTTTTGGATTTTTTATGGAATGTATGCCCGATCAAACTGGCAGCTCCTTAATTTGTCCAGAACATCAGCCGTTACTATTGCTACTTATGTTGTTGTTTCCTATATGTTTGCAAATATATATGGACGTTATGACATAGGTAAAAGAAAAAGCAGACCAATTGTTCATTCTCTTTTTCTTGCTTCAATTTTTACTGATATTATTACTTTACTTATGCTTTCTATCATGAACACAAATGCTACAAATAATAAATCTTTTGTAATTGAACAGCCTTTCTTGCTTATTCCGATTCTAGTATTACAGTATATAGTAATATGGATATTTGCTTATGGTGGAAATAAACTGTATTTTATAATTTATGAACCTGAAAAATGTGTGATTATAACTTCATCACAGCGTAGTCTCAATGAAGTTATACGTGGAATAAAAAAGTACAAGCTGCAGTATAAGATCAATCTGATAGCAGATTATCGTGATAAGGATTTAAAGAGGTACATTACAGAAAACGAGACAATATTTATCTATGATGTACCTATAAAAGAGAGAACTGAAATAATTGAGTTTTGCTATCAAAATATGAAAAATGTTTATTTTAATCCCGATATGCATGATGTTGTAGAAAAAAATTCACATCATATTCTTTTGGATGATGTTTCGATGTATGGTAATTATTCAAAAGGACTTACATTAGAACAAAGGGCAGTTAAAAGGGTTGAGGATGTTATTATTTCAGTAATTGCACTTGTTATTACATCACCGCTTTTGTTAATAGCAGCAATCAGCATAAAGATAGAAGATAAAGGAAGCATTATATTTAAGCAAAATCGTGCTACGAGAAACGGTAAAATCTTTTCCATATATAAGCTTAGAACCATGAAGGAAGATGTTGATAATTATTCCGTTATAGAAGATGATGAGAGAGTAACAAAAGTTGGAAAGGTATTAAGAAAATACAGAATAGATGAGATACCTCAGTTTTTTAATGTTTTAAAGGGCGATATGAGTGTAGTCGGACCGAGACCGGAGATGCTTGCCAATATATTTAACTATACAGACATTTTACCGGCATTTGAATATAGATTGAGAGTTAAAGCGGGTATAACGGGACATGCGCAGATATCAGGAAAGTATAATACTTCTCCGAAGGACAAATTAATGCTTGATCTTATGTATATAGAAGAGTATAGTATGTGGCTTGATATAAAACTTTTATTCCAGACACTTATAGTGTTGCTAAAACGTGACAGTACAGAAGGTTTTAAGGAAGACGAAGAACTCGTATTTTGTGAATACAGTGAGGAGAAAGCTATAAAAGCTGATGTTATAGAAGAAGAATTGACATTAGAGACAAAAAAAGAAGAACATAAGGATAGCGGAGGAAAGTAATGAAAAAAATATTGGTTACAGGCTGTAATGGACAGCTTGGAAGAGCTATAAACAAGGAATATAAAAATGAAGATGTAATGCTTATTAATACTGATGTGGCAGAACTTGATATAACTGATATTAAAGCGGTTATGGATTTCGTTAGTGAAAAAAAACCGGATGTTATAATAAACTGTGCGGCACATACCAATGTAAATTTGTGTGAGTCACAGTGGGATTTGGCTTATAAAATAAATGCAATCGGCCCTAGGAACCTTAGTATTGCGGCAACAAGCGTTGGTGCTAAAATAATACATGTATCAACAGATTATGTTTTTGATGGCTCAGCAACAGAGCCGTATGACGAGTTTTCGCCTGTTGCTCCTCTTGGAGCATATGGAAAAACAAAACTTGAGGGCGAAAATTTTGTTAGACAGTTTGCAGATAGATTTTTTATAGTAAGAACAGCATGGCTATATGGTGACGGTAAGAATTTTGTAAAGACGATGATAAATCTGGGAAAGGAAAAGGGAGAGGTTGGAGTAGTTGCCGACCAGATTGGATCACCTACAAGTGCGAAAGAACTTGCAAAAGCAATACACGTGCTTGAGCCGACAGATAATTATGGAATATTCCACGGAACATGTGAAGGATTCTGTTCATGGGCAGATTTTGCCGAGAAGATATTTGAATATGCCAATATGGATGTTAAGGTTAAAAGACTCACAACAGATGAATATCCAACACCTGCAAAAAGACCTGCATATTCAGTACTTAATAATTATATGCTCTCTCTCTCAACTGATTTTAAGTTTGCAAACTGGGAGGACGCATTAAAAGAATACTTTGATGAGATGAATTAAAATTTTTGTTAAATTAAAATAATTAAAAAAGGGGAAGGGGAGCCACTTGATTGTAAGTGAACTCCCCCTCCTTTTTATGAGAAAGATTTTATATTTTAAAGTGTTTCGCCATACTCTTCAAAAATATGGTCATACATAGATGGAAGACCGATAAATTCACATCCGTATCTGTAACCGTAGTCTCCAATCGGTGTTCTGTAAAGAATTTTAACAACTGAAAGTATAATTTCATCTGAGTTATCAAATTCTATAGTTGCGTTGAAATAATAATCGGTTGGCAGCTTGGTAACTGACATAAAACCGATACCTGCTCTTGATATGTCAAAAACCTCAATCTCTGTATCAAGTGCGTCAATTTTAATTCCGTCTTGTTTAAAAAGATTAGATACTTCCAACTTGATTTTTATAGGAAGTCTTTTATTTTTTCTTTTTTCTTCCATAAATACCTCCGTATTATTAATTTCGCACAAATATTTTCTTAATTATAACAAATTATTTGGAATTATGCTATATAAATATTTGAAAAATTATAAAAAGATTGTAAATTAATGGTTTAATATTTGGTCTGTTAGTTTATAATATTAATGTTAATAATTTGTATGTAATAAATATTTTTTAATGCTGTACAATAATTGAATATAAAATCGGAGAAATATATGAGAATAAGAATGAACATAAATCAGCCAAATCCGGAAAGATTTATCGAGCAGGTGATGGAAAAATATCATTTTAGTACAAATGAAAAGCAGGAATTAGCTGATATATATAATAAAATAATGGAGTGTATAAAGCCATATGCTGCGTATAGGATAAATCGACGCGTGACGGGTATAAAGCAGATAGATGATAGTCAGGCAGCTATAGTAAGCATGAGACTTGGAATAGGTTTGGATGAGCTAAAGGATGATTATACAAAAAAGGGAGAAATTGATAAGGCATATATGCTTGACTGTATCACAAACGAGCTTTTGATGAAAATGTATGTTGAATTTAATAATATGTATGCTAAATATCATAGAAGATATGTAAAAAGATATGTATTTATCGGAGATGAAATAAGCACAGAAAAAATACCTGAACTTTTACAAGAAATAAAAGAAACAGATAAGGCCTTACAAAATAAGAAAACAGATGATGAAATAAATGATGATTTAATGCTGTACAATGAAGAAATTGGCACAATGGAGCTAAGTGGCAGTGATTTGGGAAAAAAAAGTGATAAGGAAATAACTGCCAATAAATATGGTGTACTGACTCCTGCAAAAAGTGTTGTTTTTTATGCTATATTAACTGAAAATCCTGCACAGATTTGTGAAGGAATATGTGAAAATTGCAACAATAAGTCATGTGAAAATAATCCGTTTTATGTTGAGGAGGATGACAAAACAAATTATAGTTGATTTGCAAAAAAATGATAGCTTAAAATTATTATTTTTTTATTTACATTGACTTTTCTACATTGTATAATGTTTGCATTATGTGTGAATATTATACGGTTTCATAAGGAGGAAGAAAATTGAGCGAGGTTTTGATTGAATTAAAAGGATTAAGTAAAAACTTCGGTGAGCAGCAGGTTCTGAAGGGTATAGATTTAAATATTCGCGAAAATGAATTCCTTACGCTTCTTGGACCGTCCGGCTGCGGTAAGACAACTACACTCAGGATTATTGCAGGCTTTGAGGAGCCGAGTCATGGTGAGGTTATTTTTGATGGTGTTGATATAGCCAAAATTCCTTCTTATAAAAGAGAGGTCAATACTGTTTTCCAAAAATATTCGCTTTTTCCGTTTTTAAATGTATATGATAATGTAGCATTTGGCTTAAAGATAAAAAAGATGGATAAAAAGCTTATAGAGCATAAGGTAAAAAAAATGCTTAAACTTGTTGGCCTAGAAGGATTCGATAAACGTGATGTTACTAAGCTTTCAGGCGGTCAGCAGCAAAGAGTTGCCATAGCTAGAGCACTTGTGAATGAGCCTAAAGTACTTTTATTGGATGAACCTTTAGGTGCACTTGATGCCAAACTTCGTAAGGAGATGCAGATTGAACTTAAGAAGATACAAAAAGAGGTCGGAATTACATTTATATTTGTAACTCATGACCAGGAGGAGGCTCTTTCAATGTCGGATACTGTTGTGGTTATGCATGAGGGTGTAATCCAGCAGGTAGGAACTCCGGAGGATATATATAATGAGCCGGAAAACAGATTTGTTGCCAGCTTTATCGGTGAATCCAATATAATCGAAGCAACCATGATTAAGGATTGCCTCGTATCATTTGATGATTATGAATTTGAGTGCGTAGATAAGGGATTTAAGAATAATGAGGCTGTAGAAGTTGTTATTCGTCCGGAGGATATAGATATTGTTAAACCAAAGGAGGCAAAGATAAAGGGGAAGGTTTCATCAATTATTTTTAAGGGAGTTCACCATGAGATAGTTGTTGAAACAAAACATAGAAATTATCTTATACATACTACCGATTATTTCAAACCGGGACTTGAAGTGGGACTTAAATTCGGACCGGATGACATCCATGTAATGTATCGTATGGATTGGGAGAACGGAGGAAACTAATGAAGCATTTTCGTAAGATGATCTGGCCGTATATTGTATGGGCAGGCGTAATAGTAGTTCTTCCGCTTCTTATGATCATACTTTACTCAGTTACAAAGGGTGGAAATGAACTTCTTAATATACAGTTTACATTTGAAAATTTCAAAAGGATGACGGAACCTATATATGTGGATGTTTTTGTTAAATCCTTTAAGTTGGGAATTTTATCAGTTATAATCTGTTTTTTAGTCGGGTATACACTTGCATATTTAATCACCTCGTTTAGTGAGAAGGTGCAGAGTATATTGATTCTCATAGTTACTATACCTATGTGGATTAATACCCTGCTTAGAACCTATGCATGGATTTCACTTTTATCGGATAATGGTCTTATTAATACAGTGCTTGTAAAGTTGGGATTTGAACCGATTAATATGATGTATACCGATTTTGCGGTGGTTCTCGGCCTTGTAAGTGATTTACTGCCGTTTATGGTTATTCCTATATATACCTCACTCAGCAAGATGGATCATTCACTTATAGAGGCGGCTTATGATTTGGGTGCCAACAAGTTTAAGACTTTCTGGAGAGTGACCTTTAAGCTTTCTATACCGGGAGTTTTAAATGGTGTAATAATGACCTTCCTACTTTCTATCTCAACCTTCGTCATACCGAAACTTTTGGGAGGAGGACAGTATACACTTATCGGTAACCTTATCGAAAATCAGTTTATCTCCATAGGAGACTGGAATTTCGGAAGTGCCATCTCGGTTATTCTTGCATTTATTATACTTATGTCAATCACATTTATGAAGAAGATTGATAAAGACGAGATAGAGGAGGAGTAGCGGCTTATGAAAAAGAGGAAAATAGGCGCTATCCTTTACATAGCACTTTGTTTTATATTTTTATATCTGCCGATAGTTGTGACGATGTTTTATTCATTTAATTCATCCAAGTCACTTACAAAATTTCAAAGCTTTTCTTTAAGATGGTATCAAAATCTTTTTGAAAGCAGCGATATAATGAGAGCAGTATGGGTTTCGCTTTCCATAGCAATACTTGCGACTATCATTTCAACTGTGCTTGGTACGCTTACATCGATAGGTCTGTCAAAAAACAAAAAAGTTTTAAAGGAACTTGTGATAAATGTAAACAATGTTCCGATTATGAATCCGGATATCGTTACGGCTATAGGACTTATGATACTTTTTTCTGCATTTCATCTGGAAAAAGGTTATCTGACGATGCTCCTTGCTCATATTGCATTTTGTACACCATATGTAATTACGAGCGTTTATCCAAAGGTAAGAACCATGGATCCAAATCTGGCCAATGCTGCCATGGATCTTGGTGCCACACCGTTTCAAGCGCTTACCAAGGTAATCCTCCCTATGCTTAAGGAGGGAATCTTTGCAGGAGTGCTTTTGGCATTTACAATGTCCTTTGATGACTTTGTAATTTCATACTTTGTAACGGGTAATGGAGTATCCAATATATCGATTGTTGTTTACAACATGACCAAGAGAACGAATCCGACCATAAATGCGCTTTCGACAATAGTTATTTTGGTTATTGCTATTACACTTATTTTGGTAAATGTTATACCTGCCATAGCAGGAAGAAAGAAAAACAGAAAGTAATCGATAAATCTATCGGTTATTATATAATTTACATACAAAAAGGAGGAGATAATAAGTTGAAAAAAACGTCTATCATGAAAAAAATCGCCGGTGTGGTTATGGCGATGACTCTTAGTATGAGCCTTATAACAGGCTGTGGGAGTAAGAATAGCAAAACTTTAAAGGTTTATAATGCGGGAGAGTACATTGATACTGAACTTATTCATGATTTTGAGAAGGAATTTGATTGTAAGGTGGTTTATGAAACCTTTGATTCCAATGAATCTATGTACACAAAGGTTCAGAGCGGAGAGAAGTATGATGTGATTATTCCATCTGATTATATGATTGAGAGATTGATAAAAGAGGATAAGCTTCAGAAAATTGATT
>JAFUEG010000165.1 GCA_017464045.1 Lachnospiraceae bacterium | reverse complement strand
GATAATAGTTCTACTTCCATTTTAGGTATCTTCTCATTCAAAATGTACACCTCTCTTTATGCCAAATAATATGCATCCTCTCCTTGAATTGGCGCGAAATGAATTTTTCCTCCTTTACTCGATGGCCATAAATTTTTCGCTTTTTTGGACACCTTTACTTTATTTGTAACTTTTGATGAATATTTGGATGCGGTATTTATACAATCACCAAATGCTTTCACATCATATGAATCTGCAATTCCTATTTTAGTTACTATAACACTATCAAACGTTACTCCTATTCCAATATTAATTTCGGATCCCAAATGCTCTTTTTTAATAATCTCATTAATAACTTTTTCTCGAACAACTAGCATATCTCGACCACAAATTCCTGCTTTTTTTACTGCAATCGAATTAGTCATATTTTCACTTTCACGAGCAGCACTACCTCCCCAAAAAGCCATTATTCCATCTCCCATTATATCAATGACTTTTCCATGATGATATCTAACAACTTCTAATAAGGCTGTCAAATAAATATGCATTGTCAAAAACGTTTTTTCTGCACCAACATTTTGAGCTCTTAAAGTAGAATTACGCATATCAACAAACAACACAGCATAGTTTTCCTTATCATATGATCCAAACTCCAACTTATCCGCTTCAAACCCTGGAATCACATCTGATATAGCATCTGCTCTATGCTCAAAATACATTCGCTTTTCAATTACATTGCTTTTTGCCTTTATATAATGTTCCCATGTGCTTTTATAGATTTTATCTACATCTATTGCCATGCTCTATTCACCTCACATTATACTAATTAACAATAATGTACTAATAGAACCAACCATAATAAGAAATATAGAAAAAACAATCAAAGTCCATTTAACTGTTTTTAATTTTTGTCGATTAATATCATTCAGTTTATATAATTCTGCTGCCATATTCGTAATAATATCATTGTCATTCATATTTTTGATATCATTACAAAATTCTGTAAATGAATATTCTTTAGTTGATTTAGCTAAATACCACTTTGACTTATAGTTAATAATACTTGAATGCCCTCTTATCGTCAGTAATCCAAATACAAATGTTAATATCATACTAGTGAATCCAATAATAATCAGGATAATCAATAAAACTCCAATCCAACTGCAAGGAGAAATATTATCTACTAGGCGCTCAATCGGCTCATAACAAGCTACTATCCCAACTAATATTGCTACAACAGCACCCATAATTATAGAAACCTTAGTATCTGCCAACTGTATATATGTTGAAATATCCGTTATTGCGCTTGCTAAAAAATTTTGTTTAATTTCAATCATTTTGATATTATTTTCATTTGAATTATGTGCCAACCTCATTCTCCTTCTCATCATTATGCTCATGTACAAGGAACAGACCGAGCATTATGCTTAGCCCTTCTCCTTTAATTTTCTAAATTGCTTTAAGCATTTTCTGGCTTACTGGTTTTCCCTGCCCCTTTTCCAATTTTCTACGGGCATTTTCCATTTATTCCAATTTTCCCAGTTCTTCTGTTACATCATCCAATCCGATGTGCATATAAACATTAAGTGTTACCGCAATATCAGAATGCTACTAAATTCATTAATACAATAATACTTAATAAATAGGTGTAAACCATATCCTTTCCCTTTCATAATTATAATATCTACTGTATTGCGTTAATATTTATAATATTAAAATGTATTTATTTTAGAACCTATTCGGTCAACTCTTGTATTTTTTACATAATTTTTCTAATTTTTCAAAATCATTTGTTCTTTTTGCCAATAATGTAGATTTTCCATACTTCCTTTTGTGAGTATATACTATTTGTGCATTCTTTAAAATCCGATCCTTTTGTCTGTTTATTTCCCTGCTTTCAGACTGTAACAAATACCTGTAATGTAAATCTTTTTCCGCATTAATATCAGGAGAATAATATACTCCATCAGGAACCGGAATCATATTGTTTATGTTGATTACTGCATAATCCTTAATCTTAATAAAATCGACACCCTCTTTGATTCTTTTATGTTTATCCTTAAAGGAAGATATGGGAGTGAAATATTTATATCCATTTATCTCCAAAACTATACCAATATATTTTCTCTTATTTTTTCCTAATTTATCATAATACAAGTGATCATGGTTTTGAGACAAATAATCTACATATTCAGTTTATACTTCATATATGCGTAATCTAAACATTATCTTTAACCTCTTATGCTTAAAAACAGGAGCAGAAGAATCTGCCCCTGTTAAATGCTCATTTATAAGGCTGTGCATCACCTACTTATAACTCGCTCACTTAAGGGCTGTGCATCACCCACTCTTAACTCGCTCATTTATAAGGCTGTGCATCACCTACTAACTTCATTATAATTTATAACATAAAAAAGTCAAGTACTAAAATTATAAACAAATATTCCCCCAAACAGTCTCCCACTCAACTACAACTCAAGGTATAAACACGGTATAAAATACCATTCCAACCACCGAAAAACCGCCTATTTACGCCATATTTTTCATAATCCACAATTCCTGCCGTGGCATACAAACAGTATTTTTATCATTAACTCATCCTTTTCTTCTAATAACTGTATTAATTCTATCTTCTATAAATCCACAAGATTTTGCTGTGTTCTTTAATCCTCCATACTCCGTATGGTTAAATTTAAGCCTTAACTGCTATATTTATTTAAAACACTTGCACATTGTGATTCCTTCAGTTACAAGCACTCCAATAAACGCGATAATATAAAGCATTTTTACAACACTTACGATGACTCTTTTTTTCAGTACATCCTTCCTGATTTGAATAGGTGTATCGTCATCAAACTTTGGTCGCCTGAAAGAATAAATAATAGAAGGATATCGTTTATAAAAATCCAACAAATACTTATCAACCATTGAAAAGATACAGGCGGCTGCGATGGAAAGAACAAAAGTCAACCCTATGTACAAAGCATCAGACATACCGTTTTTTTCACTTTTCAGCAGGAGCCACCTGAAAATATCATGAATAAGGTATACCTCAAAACTAATCCCACCGAGAAACTTTAAAACACGGTTCTTAAACTCTATTTTCAGATTCAAAAGAAGGATAAAAAACATAAATATAACACATAAAACCACCTGCATGATCAATGTATAGAATTTCTCGGCATATCCGGGATGATTCTCCCATTCCCGGTAGTATCCAAAACGTTCCAGAACATTTTCCTCTAAAACAAACCATCCCCAAAGAACAGATACGGAAACAATCAGCAGAATCCTGTACCATTTTACCATAATTTGCTTAATCTTCTCCTCTTTTTTTGCAACAAACATTCCCAAAATAAATAGCATCGTTGTATTGTACCACCACTCGCCCATGAACCAATGACCATTTATCACAGATTTGTCATGACCGAGAAGAAGTGAAAAGAACACAAGAAGAAGTGAAAAAACAGTAAGTTTGATGAGCGCAGCACGCTCCGTTGAGGATTTTTTCATGCATATGTAAAAAGCTAAATACAAAACCATCAATTCAACAACAAACCATGCATTCTTATTAAGAAGTGTAAAACCAAAAATCGATGTAAACACATGACGCAGTTCATAAACCCTTCCTTTAGAATCAAATATCAGATAAAAAATATTTGCTATCATAAAGGGAATCAGAATATTGGGAAGTCTCTTTTTTAAAAAGCCATCCAGATAACGTTCTTTGGTCTTATAGCTCTTATACAGTCCAAATCCCGAAAAGAAAAAGAAAATGGAGGTAAATAGAATTCCAAAAGAATTCCATATTGTTATGGGGCCTTTCTTAGTCCATCCATAATCCGTAATACTCTGAACGATATGATGCAGTATGACCATAAGTGCCGCTACGGCCTGCAGTGCTTTGGATTGATCCAAACTCCATGCATCATCATAATATCTACCCTTACTCTTTATTTCTGCTCTGAACATAAGGATTATTACAATGGATATAGGATATAAAATCAATAAAAAATCTGACATAAATCAACACCCCATCTACAACATCAAGCCGGCAAATGTATATTATCATATCTCTTATTATATCATAACTCCTTATTAATAGAAATAATTTGACATTTTGCTCATAGATTTTTATAATTTATAGAAATAATACTTTTTGGTGAATATTATAATATTGATTTGCAACCGGTAATTAATAATCGGAAAAAATGAAGGTAATATGCCATGAAAAAGAGAAAATTTTTACATTCGGCAAAGTATACTATAGTAATATGTATCTTTTTGCTTGCAGTAAATTTCATACTTGGTTATGTTCTGGTAAAGCAGTCTCGTGCGGCTATGACAACTCTTATGAACGACCGTATGCTTGATGTTTCCAATGCCGCTGCGGCCTCCTTGGATGGAGATTTGCTTGGGTCTATCGGTGAAAATGATATGGGCAGCGATGCCTACGATGAGATTGTTAAAGACCTCAGACTGTTTCAGGACAATATCGACCTTGAATACATCTATACCGTCAAGGATATGGGCGATAAGCATTTCGGATTTATCGTAGACCCCGATCCGGTTGATCCCGGATTATACGGTGAGGAGATAACCTATACCGATGCCCTCTATCAGGCAAGTCTCGGAATAGCAGGTGTTGATACAGAAGCCTTTAAAGACCGCTGGGGTACATTTTACAGTGCCTACAGTCCGGTATTTGATTCAAACGGAAATGTTGCAGGTATCGTGGGTGTTGATTTCAATGCCAAATGGTACGAGAAACAGATTAAACGTTTTGCATTTTCCGTTGTACTTGTAAGTGTATTTTCACTTTTCATAGGTGCAATCATAGTTATACTTATCACTGCCCAGGTTAGAAGACGTCTTAACGGAGTCTATGAAGACCTTTCATTTCTCGCCACAGATGTCGAGCATCTTAGCCGTGAGATGGCAGCAAGCTCTAACTACACTCCGACCACAGATAAGCTCACCTCTGACGATATGGAATTATATACCTCCGGCTCCAAAAAAGAGCGTCGGCTTAACCGTGATTCCATCGGTGCACTCGGTGACAAGATTAATCTCATGCACACTGAAATGACTCATTACATTTCATATGTTCATGAGCAGGCGTACACTGACTCCATGACCGGTGTCAGCAACAAAACAGCATATCTTGAAATGGTGAAAAACCTTAATGATAAAATCGAAAAAGGAACCGCTTCCTTTGCAACCGTTGTTTTTGATGTAAACGGTCTTAAAAAAGTAAATGATAATCTTGGTCATGAGTATGGCGATATGATTATCTGCGATACAGCCCTCATAATAAAGAGAGTATTTGACTCTGCTCACATCTTCAGAATTGGCGGTGACGAATTTATCGCCATTATGGAAGGCCGCTACACTGACAAATACATGCTGGAGTTATTTAAACAGCTCGATAAGGAGCTCGCCTCCTTTAACGCAAACGAAAAGAAATATGAGATGACTCTTTCATTTTCAAGAGGTGCATCCGTATATCGTTCCGGCGAAGATGCCGACTATCAGACAGTTTTCAAACGTGCTGATGAAGCCATGTACGCCAACAAGGGACAGTACTACAGACAGTTCGGTGACCGCAGAAGGCGCTCGGACGATTAAAATTTATTATGAGATATTTACAGGACAGAAAGGTGTGCCGTCAGGCGCACTATATGATAAGGGGGGACAGGCAAGTGCCTGTCCCCCTTATCGCATACCTGTCACTGTGATATACTCATATCTTCTTCTCACGGGATTTCATATGATTTCCTACAATTTCCGATACATCTGAGATGGTGGTGAAGGTGCTGCCTTCCACCGAATTTATTAAAAGCTTAAGGTCGTGAATCTCGGCTCTTGTAACGACACAGTAGAGGATATCCTTTGTATCCTTGCTGACAAGTCCCTCGCCCTTTAGAAAGGTTACGGTTCTGCCAAGTCCCTCATATATCTTATGTGCAAGCTCATTACCATCATTTGTAATTATCATAACCGACTTCGTGTTATCCCAGCCCATTTCCACGATATCGATAACCTTTGATGTGATAAAGTACATCAAAAGCGAATACATACCGCGGTCAAGTCCGAAAACCGCACCCGCAACCGAGTATAT
>JAFUEG010000164.1 GCA_017464045.1 Lachnospiraceae bacterium | reverse complement strand
AGCAGAAGTCCTCTCTTCCTGCCTTTAGTAACAATTACGCCATAGCGCTTTACATCCAGCTCATCAGGTGAACTGACCGGTTCCGGATCCCCCAGCACATCGACGCTGATCTCCAGCCATTTCAGTTCCCCGGCCCTGATCGGATCGAAGCGGGGATCCCTCGTGGAGGCACTGACCGCATTGTCGATGATCTCCTGCGCCAGGCAGTCCCTGACAGGCGAGATCGTGCCGATACACCCGCGGAGTTTCCCATGCTCATGGATGGACACAAAAGCACCCGCACTACGATTGCTTAATTCTTCATGAGCATCCGACTTCGCATCTCTTTCCTGAAGCTGCTCGGCAGTAAGCTGTTCTGTCATTCCGCTTCCCGTTGAAAGAACTCGTCTTTTCACATTTTTCCAATCTACTTTTTCATGTGTTATTATATAATTTTCAATTGTTAATCTTGCAAGCTTTACATAGGCATCTTCGTTTTTCCTCATATTTATAATCTTATCCCTATGCCTTATATTCCACTTATCAAGCATTGCTCTTTCTTCATCAACGCCCTTATTCATATAAGTACAGATGCCATATCCTACGCCTATCACATCCTGGTGTGAAAGCTTTTTTACCTCAACCGCAGTACAGTCAAATGCTCCCGCCATCATTACAAATGAACGGTGTCCACACTCTGCCGCCTTGTCTAAAAAGCCTTCCTCAAAATCAAGCAATTCATCAAAGGCCGCACGTCCCATCACATCCATGATACGCGCATCATAGACAGGTCCTTCCTTTGTAAAACCGTATGGTCCATAATCCTGCAGCTTATGAGATAGGTCTCCGCTTGCAATATAACACACTCTTCGACCAAGTTTTTCGGCAGTTTCCTTTATAGCCATACCAAGTCCGTAATGCTCCTGCATTGGCTCACCGGAAAGTCCGATGCGCACAAGCTTAAAGTCCGTATATTTCTTCATTACGAAATATAACGGTACCATAGTTCCATGGTCAAGTGCTGCACTTTTTTCACCTAAGGTTCCTGCAGGTATATCATTTTTTTCTGCCAGTTCACACAGTTCATTTACAAAATCCACGTCATACTCTACATCAATCTTAACCTCCGGTGCATCAAATCGGGCAAACGAACCGCTTGCAACACTTCCCGGAGATATATGAAAGTAATCCCCATACATAACACTGTGCGGTGACGATATAACTATGGTATCAGGTTTTATTTCAGCTATCATATCGGCAACCTGCTCATAGCTTTTAGTAGTTTCTTTTATTGTTTCTTCACTGCCACGCCCAATCTCCGGAACTATCATCGGCGGATGTGGCACCATAAATCCTGCTATTATCCCCATACTGAATCCTCCTCTTCTAATTATCTGATTTAACCCTTTTCAAATTATAGCACGAAGGTGGACAACAGGCAAATTTAGTAAAGAACAAAGTGTCGCATGCGACACTTCGCGCGAGCGGTTGCGTAGCAAAAATACCCATCCGCGAGCTGCGCATCCTTAGCGGAGCGTTTTTTACTTTATAGGAGAACTTTCCTATAAAGTAAAAAAGTGTGCAACAGGTACACACTTTATATATTACCTTCATAAACATATTTTAGCTTTTCTCTTGCAACCTCAGCGAGTTTTATTATACTTTGAACTCTTGTAGGTTGTCTGTCTGCATACTTACTGCGTGGGAAAAATCTCGAGATATGAAGTGGGATATTTTTATTATATTTTAATTCGAGCTCATGTACCCATGAGGATAGTTCTCTCATCTCTTCTTCCGTATCATTTTCATCAGGTATGATAAGTGTTGTAAGTTCAACGTGTGCAAATGAGAGCGCACGCTTGATGAATTTTTTCGTGGTTTCAAAATCACCCTTTAATACATTTTTATAATATGCTTCGTTAAAGCACTTCAGGTCGATATTAAACGCATCTATATATGGCTCGAGTTCATCTAATATAGCGGTATTTACAGAACCATTTGTTACAACAACATTTTTCATACCGGTCTCGTGAACAAGCTTTGCGGTATCACGCACATATTCATATCCGACAAGAGGTTCGTTGTATGTAAATGCAATGCCTATATTTCCTCTGTCCTTTAATGCAGCTGCCATATCAGCAAGTGCCTCCGGTGACAGGTATTCCGTATCAGGTACGTTTCTTCCGTCTGCCAATGATATGCTTACATTCTGACAAAACGGGCACTTTAGATTACAGCCATAGCTTCCAACGGATAAAATCATACTTCCCGAATAAAATCTGTTCAAAGGCTTCTTTTCTATCGGATCAAGTGCAAGTGATGTAATGTATCCATAGCTTTTTGAAATTATATTATTATCCTTACATTCTCTCGCAAAGCACGCACCCGTTTCACCCTCGGAAAGCATGCAGCCGCGAAAGCAGACGTTACATTTTATCTTCTCATTTATCATTTTATATTAAACCTTTAGATATTTGTCACATAACTGTTCAAGCTTTTCAAAATCATTTGTTCTTTTTGCCAACAAAGTTGAACAACCATAATTCTTTTTATGCGAATAAACTATCTGAGCATTTTTAAGTATTCGGTTTTTCTGCCTGTTTATTTCTCTACTTTCAGCTTGTAATAGAAATCTATAATGAGTATCTTTCTCGGCATTTATATCCGGAGCATAATATGAACCTTGAGGAACAGGTATCATATTATTAATATTAATCACTGCATAGTCTTTTATCTTTATGAAATCAACACCTTCTTTTATTTTATTATGTTTTTTCTTGAAAGAAGAAAGTGGTGCAAAATATTTATACCCATTTATATCCAAAACAACACCTATGTATTTTCTCTTATTACTATTGTATTTATCATAAAATAAGTGATCTTGATATTTAGATAGATACTCTATATATTCACTTTTTACTTCATATATTCGTAACCTAAACATTATACTTCTACCTCTTATGTCAAAACAGGAGCAGAAGAATCTGCCCCTGTTAATTGCTCACTTATAAGGCTGTGCATCACCTACTTATAAATCGCTCATTTAAGGGCTGTGCATCACCCACTCATAACACGCTCATTTATAAGGCTGTGCATCACCTACTAATTTAATTATATATTTAATTAATTTAAAGTCAAGACATTTTACGCAAATTACATAACTTTATAGTGAAACCATTCTTCAATATCATTCACCTATATTAACACTATAACCATCGACTATATCAGTTAGGCTACCCTGTTCATCGAGCCTGATACCAAAGCTTGTAATCATCGGATCTGACGTTAAAGGATGCTCGCAGCAAAACTTTATATCCCCTTCAAAAGCTGTACCGTATGGTACGTATATTGTAGCATTTTCTATCACAATACTGCTGCGCTCGTCAGGTATATCATCACCGTTAGTATCAGCAACCAATGCATAACATGAATCATACCCGTCACTCTCAAGCCATGCGGCACTTCCCGTATGATATGTTACACCATCATCTCCAAGAAGAGTAATATCCGAGCGTGTCTCAAGAACTGTTTCTCTTGAAACGACTGTATAATTTTTTCCCAGATGTGTAAATGTGCCTGCATCTATATAATCATAAAACTTATCTGCCGGTATGCAATTAGGTATTGTCAATTTTCCGACCATTTTATATCCTGTACCGGTATCTGTTATATCATATGTATAACCCCAGATCTCAACATCTCCGTCTGCTCCGCCACCACTATCATAAAGCATCTGGCTGTCAATCATATTTACATCAAATTTACTATATAAATTATGTCCAAATATAATTGATATTTCGCTGCCTGCCGTCATGGTATCAGTATTCGCCGGTTCAACATTCTCCTCTGTCACTCCCGCCTCGGAATTATACTGTGCAAATAGCTCATCATTTCCGTATGAACACTCCAAAACCTCACCGTCTCTTACACCGGGTACGGTTTCATAATGCCTGTGCCATATCGTCATCGCATTATCCTCGGATACGATGTCAAATTCAAATTCCAGCTCTTGAAAAATTGCATTGAAATAAACGTTTCCGGTTACCACAGGGAACAATACTTTTACGTCGGTACAAATCATACCGGTATCTCTTTCGATAACGGAAGCTTTTCCTACGGCTCCGGCTTTTACTCCTGCACCAAATATATCCCAGATCCAAAGCACATATAACTTTGTATCAAGATTTGCAGAGAGCATAACCTCGCCCTCTATAGCTTTCTCTATCTTCGGTTCGCCGATTGATTTAACCATCCTTATGCCGTTACCCTGTTCCTGTCTTATACATACGCTTGTCGGAAATGTAGCCTTGACACTTATGGTGCCCTTTGCGGATATTTGCAGATAGACTTCAAAATCAAGGCTTACAAAACCGCCCTCAAACGGCACATTTAAATGTGCTATCGGAATCTTGAAATCATCATCACCTGTTTCAAGTGTAAGCTCACCTTCCAAGGTCGTGTCCATATCAACGTTAAACTCTGCATATTTTTTACTGTCATTAAACTGAAAATATGTTGTGTCAGCCGAAACATTTATATCAGAAAAATCAATAGCTATGGAACCGGATGCAGTATCTCCGATATTTATCGGACTTATGTACTTGGCAGATTCGCCGCTATCATTATCGGCAATTTCAATAGAAAGATAATTACCATCAAAGTTATCATTGTCTTCTACGGAAAGAGTAATTTTAAATCCACCCGATGCAGTTTCATAATGAAACGGATCTTCTGCAGCATTTTTAGCAGGATATTTTATATTGTTTTCTGAAGTATAATTTAAAGGATTATCTGCTGCGAAATCACTATTCGCAGCGTAATTTACCGGTGCGAGAGTCTTTCCGACAAGCTCTCCCTCAACGGCTCCGCTTTTAACAATATCATCATATGAGATGCCGACTTTATCGGATAAATCAAGTTCAGTTACAACCTCTTCCATCTCAGGCTGTGACATGTGACAAGCTCCTGATTCATCTATGGAATCAACTCGTCCTGCCCTCTTATATCCATTATTATCCGTATAGATAATGATATCTCCCTGACTGATTCCGGAATTATCAGCAAAGCTTACAACCGAGCCATCCTCATTAACTGTCGCAGGATTAGCAGCGTCAAGCTCCTTTACACCATCCTGAAGTTCCACCTCACAATAATCATCCAGCCACAGATCATCGGTATAGATTTCATTGTACCTGGCAAGGATATCATTACACTCATCTATATTATAATTTTTCTTATCCGCAGGAAGCAGTGCATAATTAATTGCAAGCTTGTAATAATAATCATCGGTTTAGTTGTCTATATCGTCGATAAATCTTTCATATTTATGAACACTTATTGTCTTCATAGCAGTTATCGCGATGAGCTTTCCGTCTGCAAGACTGTCATTGCTGTATCCCGCAGGCAAAGCAATATCATCACAGCCTGTATGATCTGCAAGAATCTGTGTCCACTGTGATGCGGTGACATAGTCGGTATTGGTTATCTTTTTATGTTTTTTACCTCCAAATGCTGAAATTACCGCAACAACTGCAACCGTAACACTTACTGCAAAAAGAGCTATTATTATTGCTATTTTCTTTTTATTCATTAGAATCTTTTCTCCCTATAAAACAGAATAACTGTATTTTTCGATTTTTATTCGTAAAATGCCGGTTTACGCAAGCGTGACCATCGCTTTGATCATTATATCATAATTAATATCTGACGAAAAGCACTCCTAACATCTTTTTATACACTACAAGATCATATGTCTTCATATGAGATGTCTTGTTATACAATTAATTAATGTTATAAAAACGAAATTTATAAAATACGCTTTATATTTATATAATTCTATGTTAATATAATACTGTTCTAAATATGTAGCTTAAAAAAATAAAATGCATACTTGACAAGGTTACTACATATAATTATAATGTTACTAATTAGTAAATGTTCGGTGTCCGAACGCGGAGGAGCCTTGAAACGCTATTTGTTTCTTGGCTCTTCTTGCATTAGGAGGTAATATACTTATGAATAAGAAAAATATATCATTTTCAAGCATAGAAGACCAAATAAAAAAACTTAAAGAAAACAAATTAATAATAACAGACGAAAGCAATGCTAAAACTATGTTAAAAACATACGGATATTCAAATTTAATAAAAAGTTATAGATATCCATATGTTATAAAAGAAAATGGGAAAAAAATATACAAGGATGGCGTTACATTTGAACAAATTTCATCATTATACTTTTTGATAAAGCTTTAAGAAATTCAGTAATGTCAGCTATGCAAGACTTGGAAGAATATCTAAAAGAATGTACTGCATATGTTTTGGCGAAAAACTATGGAACTGATCCTACAAATTATCTGAATTATAACAATTTCAAAGATAAAAAGACACGGAATGAAAAATTCAAATTAAGCAATATATTGAATAGTATTAATAATAATTTAACATCCATCAAAGAACCAATTAAACATTATGCCACTGAATATAACGTTGTTCCACCTTGGATATTATTAAAAAGTGTTTATTTTTCAACAATTGTTAATTTTTTAAGATGCTTTAAACGCCCACAAAAAGTTGAAATAGCAAATATGCTTTATAATTCTTTAACTTTAAAATTAAATGAAGACCAACTTGTTATGCTTATGCATGACACTTTATCACTTTGTATGGATTATCGCAACTGTTCAGCACATGGTGGACGTATATATAATTACATATCTGATAGTAATATACGTGTAAACGATATTTTCCCATCTAACTTTTTAAATATGCGTCAAAAATCCAATATAGGTATGCTACTTCGATTATTGAGCTTATTAAATTATCAAGATCCTTTTATTTCAATAAGCAACACCCTAAATCAGGAAATAAATAGACATTGTTCTAATTATCCTCAAGACAAAGACTATTTATCAAATGTTTTAGATATTGAAATAAAAGCTGAAATATACGTTTATAAATCAAAAAATAGTACAATTTGTCACAATGATATTAATTGTAGCGGATTAAAAAGTCCAATTAAAATGTTATATGAGGATGCTATAAAACGTGGATTAACACCATGTAAGAAATGTATCATACCATTTAAAAAGCTTTAAATGCTATAACTCCACGGAAAGTATTAGCATATATGAGTTTTAGTAATTGCTTTTTTATTGCATCAAACTCACTTTCTGTTATTGCCCCTTGTTCAAAAAGCTCTTTATATTTTTTTAACTCATCTGCAGGAGAAGTATTGCTAATCAAATTATTTGGACTACTACTTTGTTTTGTTAAGAGAACTATTAATGCGAAAACTCCAAATAAAAGTCCCCATAAAAACCATAAACCTTCAATTCCTTTATCACTTGCAATAATATGACAAACTATAGCCCATATTATTGAGTATACAATAAAAATTCCAACTCCCATTTTATTTTTCTCCTTAATTTTTTTTAATTGAACTTATTTTTTTATTACAAGATATTACCTAACACTTGTATGAGTATCACTTCTGTGAGTTATATTTCTGTTAGATATTATATAAAATTAAATGCGAAAAGGATAGTGTCAAGTGACGTATGAAAAAACGAAACAAATAAAAAAGGCACTTTTGAACCTTGGAAATTGTAGATATTTTATGTTGTGATGGGCTTACGCCACCCTTGACAGCATGAAAAAGAACTGCAGTCAATTAATTACCGACGGCGAAGATGACAGGAACAGTCAAGATTTCTCCGTCAGCTACAGCAGTGTAGCAGTTCTTTTTCATGTTATCAAGGGCAGGCCACTAAAGCGGTGGCTGTTTTTATACCTCTGGATCGGAATCAAGGAACAGTCTTTATTGAGACTGTT
>JAFUEG010000163.1 GCA_017464045.1 Lachnospiraceae bacterium | reverse complement strand
TAAATCAGCATCCATAGCAAGCTTTATAGCTCCCATAATTCCCTGGTCATCATTTAAACCGGCAGGAATTATATAGTTATCTATGTCCTCCAGTTCCTTTGTTACGATATAGTCGTTTATGTTTTAAAGTACCTTTTTTCTGATAAGAGGAAATAACTGCATCTGATGCATAATTCCTCCGCCTAAAATAATCTTCTTAGGACTTAAGATGAAAATGAGATTGGTAAGTGCCTGAGCTATATAATAGCTTTCAAGCTCCCATACCTCGTCCTTATCTGCAAGCTCCCTTGCCTTTGCATTCCATCTTTCCTCAACCGCAAGTCCGCAGGAAAGTCCCTCAAAGCAGGAATAATGATACGGACATCTGCATTCATAAGTATCATTTGCCGGTTTTATAAGCTTCATGTGTCCAAGCTCGGGATGAAGCATTCCGTGTACAAGTCCGCCGTTTGTCCATATTCCGCCGCCAACTCCGGTACCTATTGTGATATATATTACATCTGAAACACCCTTGGCAGCTCCCCATGTAACCTCACCTAAAAGTGAACCGTTTACATCTGTATCAAAGCCTATCGGAACATTTAATGCATTTTTCATGGTTCCGACCATATCAAAATCTCTCCATGCAAGCTTAGGAGTTTTAAGAAAATGGCCATATGTTTCCGAGGATTTGTCAAGGTCAACAGGACCAAAGCAGGCTATACCCAAGGCTTTTATATTCTTATCCTTAAAATAATCTATTATCGCCGGCATAGTTTCATCAGGAGTTGTAGTAGGAACAGATATCTGCTCGATAATCCTTCCGGTTTCATCTCCTATAGCGCAAACCATCTTGGTTCCGCCGGCTTCCAAAGCTCCATATATCAAACCTGTTTCCTCCATTTATTAAAATCATATAAACTTAATGTCAAAATAAACACAAACTAAAGTAACATAATCCTAATTTAATACTATCGGGGTTTTCCAATATAAGAAAACCCCGATATTTTTACTCACTAAAAGTTAGCTTTCATAAAGCTTTCAATTGCAGCAGCTGCTGCCTCTTCATCTTCACCTTCAACAGTGATTGTAACCTCATCACCCTTTACGATACCCATACCCATGAGCTTCATAAGTGATGTAGCCTTTGCACTCTTCTCACCCTTTATAAATGTGATTGTGCTGGTAAACTTCTTAGCCTCCTGAACCAAAAGTCCTGCCGGACGTGCATGGATTCCAACCTCATCAGTTATAACGTACTTAATTTCTTTCATAGTCTACCTCCATAATTAATATAATCTTTTCACCTCTCACCACCGCGAAATCGGCGGTTAAATATATTTTAATATAATCTCTGTTTATATTCCATCATTTTTGTAATTATTTTTTGCTTATTTTATGATAATTTTAAATCCTCATAATCATCACTGTTAGTAAGGAGAACAACAACCGTATCAGGCTTTCCTGCCGCCTTAATCTTAGCCTTGTCAAATTCCATAATCTTCTGTCCTTTGACAACCTTATCGCCTTCGGCAACAAGAGTATTAAATCCGTCGCCCTTCATCTCAACTGTATCAACTCCGACATGGATAAGAAGCTCCATATCCTCTGCACCCGTGATACCTATAGCATGCTTACTCTCTGCAACAGAGCTTATCTCACCATCCATAGGAGCATATACAACTCCTTCATCAGGTTCGATACCTACGCCCTCTCCGAGAACACCTGATGCAAAGGTTTCATCCTTTATCTCAGTGTAAGGAATTATCTTACCCTTTGTAGGCTGTCCGATTTCACCTGCTGAACAGCTGATAACTGTCTTTGCTACGATTTCCTCTCCTGCCTTGTCATCCTTTGCAGGAGCCTTATCGTCAGAAGCCTTAGCTGCTGCGCTCTTAGCTATATCTCCGGTTTCTTCACCGTTATCCTCTTTCCAGAATAACATGGTAAGTAAAAATGCTATACCACCTGATATAAGAAGAAGAACTGTATATATACCTGCGTTGTCGATTGTAAGATATCCAGGGATACCGGTTACACCGTATGCGGTTGCACCAATTTTGGTAATTGCACCAAATACTGCACCACAGGCACCACCTATCATACCAAATACAAACGGCTTCATAAATCTGAAGTTTACACCAAATATTGCAGGCTCAGTGATACCCAATGCTGCTGACATAGATGATGGGATTGCAACTGTCTTAAGCTTTGCCTGTCTACATTTGATACCTACAGCAAGGCAGGCACCAAACTGTGCGAAGTTAGCTGCTGAAGCAATCGGCATCCATGTGTTAAGACCGACAGATGAAAGCATACCTGCTTCAATAACATTGTACATATGGTGAAGACCCATAACAACGGTTGCCGGATAAAGTGCACCCATAAGCATAGCTCCAGGTGGGAACTGAACGAGCCACTCGGCACCCTTAAGAACATAATTCTCAAGTGTTGCAAATATAGGTCCGATTACAACAAATGTGAAAAGTGCTGTACAAAATACTGTAACTATAGGAACTACAAAAAGGTCGATCATTTCATTTACATGCTTATGAAGCCATTTTTCAATCTTACTCATAAACCAGATAGCTATCATAACCGGGATAACGTGCCCCTGGTAACCATGTCTCGATATAGAACCGACTACATAATCACCTATCTTAAAGTTTCCAAACAGATTCCATGTAGGTATCTTACCTGTGGTTATACCAAAGAAGCTGTTGATGGCGTCCTCACTACCTACATTCCAACCATTTAAAAGACCTGTGTGAACCATCATAAGACCTATAACTGCCGCAAGGAAGATATTTCCTCCGAAAACTCTTGCCGCACTGACTGCAACAATTACAGGCAGGAAAGCAAATGCAGTATTTGCAACCATATCAAGGAATGAATACCAATCCGTAGATGCAAATGAAGGAATTGCTTTACCAAGAGCCTCGACAACACCCATCATAAGACCGGATGCAACGATAGCAGGAAGTATAGGAACAAATACGTCTCCGACAGACTTAAGCGCCCTCTTCCATGCAGGCTGTTTTGCTGCAGCCGCTGCTTTTACGTCGTCCTTTGTAGCTGCAGTCATTCCTGTTACATCAAGGAACTCATCATAAACCTTATTTACCGTTCCGGTTCCGATGATGAGCTGGAGCTGTCCGCTGTTTTCGAACATTCCTTTAACTCCATCAACATTTTCGAGTGCCTTCTTATCAATCTTGGAATTATCCTTGATAACAAGACGTAATCTCGTAGCACAATGTGCAGCCTGAGCAACATTTTCTCTACCGCCGATGTGAGAAACTATCTCCTCTGCACACTTTCTGTAATCAAGTGCCATGTTTTTTCCTCCCTTCTGGAATAAAAAATAATTTTTGAAAACGATTACAATGTAGTTTCATATTAGCACATATGTTATACTCTGTCAACCGTTTTAAAGATTCTTTTTTTATTAAAGACCAAGTTGTGAAAATGCCTTTGCAAGACCGTCATTTTCCACTGAAGGACACACTATATCCGCTATTTCCTTAAGCGC
>JAFUEG010000162.1 GCA_017464045.1 Lachnospiraceae bacterium | reverse complement strand
TTTGATTTAAAAGAACCTACTTTCAGACATAAGATGTATAGTGAGTATAAGGGCACAAGACATCCTATGCCTGATGAATTAAGGGAACAGGTTCCGTTAATCAAAGATGTTCTTAAAAGTATGAATATCTTTACAATATCAAAGGCCGGATATGAGGCGGATGATATACTTGGTACACTTTCAAGGGTTGGAGAAAGTAAAGGATATGAAGTTGCGATTTTATCGGGTGACAGAGATCTTCTTCAACTTGCTACAGATAAAATATTGATTAAAATTCCTAAGACAAAGGGTGGAAAAACTGAGGTTTTCAATTATTATGATAAAGATGTTATAGATGAATATGGAGTGTCTCCTCTTATCTTTATAGATATGAAGGGACTTATGGGAGACTCTTCGGATAATATTCCGGGTGTTCCTGGAGTTGGTCCTAAATCTGCGCAAAAGCTTCTTATGGAATATGGTTCTATGGATGGCTTATATGAGCATATAAACGAACTTAAAAAAAGTAAGATGAAGGAAAATCTTATTGAATTTAAAGATCAGGCATATATGTCAAAAGAACTTGCAACCATAAAGCTTGATTGTGAATTGGATGCTGATCCTGATGATATGCTTTATAAGGATGCATTTAACGATGAGGCATATAAGCTGTTTAGTGAACTCGAATTTAAGAGTCTGCTAACTAAATTTGACGAAAGTGAAAAGAAACTTAAAAGCCTTAGTTTTAAGATACATTTTATATCTGAAAAAGATGAACTTGATGGACTTTTTGATAAGGAATTTAGTTCGTTTGGTTTTTCTTATATAGATAATGGCATAGAACTTGTTTGTGCCAGCTTTACATTTGACGCTGATAATGTTTATATTATCGGACTTAATGGAAATATACACACAGATCTTATAAATGATTATATATTAAAATGCCTTGATGATAAAAAGACAATATGTTCACTTGATATAAAAAACGAGTTAAAAAATATCAGGTTAAATCCGGATTATGACATATTTGATTGTGGAATAGGTGCTTATCTTATAAATCCACTTAAAGACGAATATGCATATGATGATATTTCGAGAGAATATTTGGGTGTAACTCTTTTAACTAAGAAGGAACTTATAGGTAAAAATGAGATAAATGCTTTTACAATTTCTGATGAAAATATATCAAAATATATTGCATACCAGTCTATGGTGCCGTTTATGTCTAAAGAAAATATTGTAGAAAAGCTTAAGTCTTCAGATATGTATAAGCTTTATAATGATATTGAGCTTCCGTGTACATTTTCTCTTTATGAAATGGAAAAAAACGGAATAAAGGTTGATGCTAAGGCATTAAGCGATTTTGGAGTAAAACTTAGAGAAAATATTGACATATTAACTAAAGAAATATATGAGCTGGCCGGTATGGAGTTTAATATTACTTCAACAAAACAGCTTGGTGAGGTTTTGTTTGAAAAGCTGGGACTTAAATCAGGCAAGAAAACAAAAACCGGATATTCAACCGGTGTAGAGGTTCTGGAAAAGTTAAAAAATGAGCATGAGATTATTCCAAAGATACTTGATTACAGACAGCTTACTAAGCTTAATTCGACTTATGTTGAAGGCCTGTCAGTTTATATAAAGCCTGATGGAAGAATCCACGGTAAGTTTAATCAGACAGTAACAGCAACGGGAAGAATCAGTTCCACAGAACCTAATCTTCAAAATATACCAACCAGACTGCCACTTGGAAGGGAGATAAGAAAGGTATTTATACCGGAAGATGGATATGTTTTTTTGGATGCTGATTATTCACAGATAGAATTAAGGGTTCTTGCGCATCTTTCTAATGATGAGGCCCTTATATCGGCATACAAGAAAGGTACAGATATTCACACCATAACCGCATCTGAGGTTTTTGATGTACCTATCGATGAGGTTGACAGCCTCATGAGAAGAAAAGCAAAGGCTGTAAATTTTGGAATTGTATATGGCATTAGTTCATTTGGATTGGGACAGGATCTGGACATTTCCAGAAAAGAAGCTGAAGGATATATAAATAAATACTTTGACACGTATAAAGATGTAAAGAAATACCTTGATGATGTTGTTGAAAATGCAAGGAAATCGGGTTATTCGATTACCATGTTTAACCGAAGAAGACCTATACCTGAGTTAAAATCATCCAATTATATGACCAGAAGTTTTGGCGAACGTTGTGCTATGAATTCTCCAATTCAGGGTACTGCTGCAGATATTATTAAGATAGCTATGATTAATGTTTACAGAGAATTAAAGGCAAGAAAACTAGAGTCAAGACTTATACTCCAGGTGCATGATGAACTTTTGATTGAAACTAAGAAGGAAGAACTTGAGGAAGTAAAGGAATTATTAAGGGATAATATGATGAAAGCCGCAAAATTAAGTGTTTCCCTTATAGTTGATATGCACGATGGAGCAAGTTGGTTTGATGCAAAATAATATTTTTATGATTAATTGATATAACATTTGTATAAAAAAATTTGAACAACATTTTATAAAAATAATTAAAGAAAAAGGATTCATATGAAGATATTAGGTATAACCGGGGGAATAGGCTCAGGGAAAAGCAGAATATTATATGATTTAAAAAATAATTATAATGCATATGTTATAGAAGCGGATAAACTTGCTCATGAGCTCATGCAGCCCGGCAAATCAATATACAATATAATAGTTGATGAATTTGGTAAAGATATTTTGTTAAAAGATGAGCCATATGCTATAGACAGAGCAAAGCTTGGGGAAATAGTCTTTAATGATTCTAAAAGTCTTGCAAAGCTAAATTGTATTATTCATCCGATTGTTAAAGAAGATATTTTAAGACAGATATCTCAAAAAAAAGCAGAAGGAAAAACTTTATTATTTGTAATCGAAGCTGCACTTTTGATTGAAGACGGATATAAGGAAATATGTGATGAAATCTGGTATATTTGGGTTTCAAGAGAGGAAAGAATCAGAAGACTTATTAAGCAAAGAGGATATACCAGAGAAAAATGCATATCTGTATTTGATAGTCAAAAGTCGGATGAGTACTATAAAAAATATGCAAATTTCACCATAAATAATGAAAAAAGTTACGAAAATTCATCAAAACAACTAAAAGCAAGGTTGAATATATTTTTGACAAATGGTATAATTATCGATGAGCATCTAACCGATTCATAAGGATGCAATTATGTGTTTGCACATAGCTTATATAATAACCGCAGATTTTTGATTTGTGAGATTATATAACAGTGACAGGAGGAAAATCATGGCTGCAATTACAAAATATCCGGAACCTCTTATATTTGGATTAGATATAGGTACAAGAAGTATTGTCGGAACAGTCGGATATAAAGAGGCTGAAAAATTTAATGTTGTAGCTATGGCTGTAAAATTTCACGATTCAAGGTCTATGATAGACGGTCAGATTCATGATATCAATAAGGTTAGTGAAGATATTATTTATGTAAAAAATGAACTTGAAAAGCAGTTGGGAGGAAGAAAACTTAAGGATGTTTGTATAGCTGCCGCAGGCCGCGTACTTAAGACAGCTGTTGGTCATGGGGATTATGTATTTGACGAAAATACTGATATAACACAGGAGTATATCCATTCTATAGATTTAATCGGAGTAGAAAAGGCTCATGATATAATTCTTAAGGAACTTCATGAAAACAGTGAAGATACAAAGTACTATTGTGTTGGTTATACGGC
>JAFUEG010000161.1 GCA_017464045.1 Lachnospiraceae bacterium | reverse complement strand
TTTAAGTATATCTTTTTCAGAATGGATATAATTAAAAGGGTTATAATGCATTGATTTATTAAAGTTAATCGTATTTAAAACCTTTAATTTATATCCATGCTTTACTAACATATCCCCTACTTCAAGAATCACCGTTCCCTTAGGGTCTGTTTGTCAAGTGCATATAATAAAAAACTTAACAATCTTCGGAATTACTTGCCTTTTACATCCTGTAAAACCATGCGTTTAATTTTGTCTTTCAATGTTTCTTTGCTCGTTTTACTGAAATGTATTCCGACCACATATGTTGTTTTTCCTATCTCGGATTTTATGGTTGGTATTTCTTGCTTATTATTATTGTCAATATGTTTATCATCTATCAATTCTATCATTCCTTTCTGCTCGTGGCAATATAAAAGGACATCATAAGTATTTCTACTCACAATGTCCTTAGACTTAACTATAACATTTAATATATAAAACTACTGAGTTACAAAAAGGCTTTCCTGTACTTCCTCAACAAGCTCAAGAGGATAACCACAATAATCTACTATACCCTCGACTGTCTTACCTGCTCTAAGCATCTCTTCAATCTTTTCTCTGTCACGTTTGTCTCTTCCTATCTCCTGATTTTCCAAATCTCTCATTAAAAGTGTCATATATTCTCGCCTCCATTCTTTATTCTGGCGGGCTTTAAAGACCGCCGCCTCCAACTTCTTTACATACTCATCATCTGACTGTTTGCCTGCCACATAATCAAGAAATTCTTTTAAGCTTCCGTGTACATCGTCTGCTGTGCCCACGGCATTTAATACAATCTTCGTTGTTCCATCGCTCATTTCGAGATTATCAACCTCATGGCATCTGTTTGTAAATGTGTACTTATGAAGTCCTTTCTCATAATAATCAAAAGGACATATTGCAATAATGTAGCTGTCTTTTAACTTACTGTAAACAACGCTTTTCTCAAGCATATCGGCATCACACATTGAGCCGTAGTAACGAAGTCTTCTCGGAAGATTCCCCTGATTTAAAACCTGCATTTCAATCTGTATAACAGTTCCGTCATTACTCTTTACATATATGTCAAATCTTACTCCATGTATGTCCTTGCCAAGCTCAACGGATTTCTGTGCCGTTATATCCAAATCCCCTATCTCGATATCAGGAAGAATCATCTTGATTAGTCCGCTAAGCAGTTCCTTATCCTGCATAACCTTACAGAATATAAAGTCACTGGTTATTCCTAAGTGTTCCCACTCATTTGAGATTTCCTCAACCTTATTCTGCATATTCTCTAATCCTTCTTTTGATAAGCCCTCTACTGATATATCGGCATTTGCTAATATTTCTTTTGATAAATCGCTCATACCTTCACCTCGATTTCTTATAATTATATTATCACAACCATGGTGTTTTATCCATATGGTTTTGATAAAAAGTTATAGAAATTTTATAACAGCAGTCTTAATCATAAATTCATATTCCTGTTATTATTTAAACTCTGTTATATATCTCTATCCTTACTTTTAACCCTGTTATGATTACGGTTTTTCTGACGCTCTTCATTTTCAAGCTGTCTTTCCAAATCCCTTTTGTTATATAATATTACTTCGGCGGTGGCAAGTGAAATGGCATCACTTACCGCACCTTTATTATATTCTTCAAGTGATTTTTCTAACCGTTCTATCTCAAGTCTCCATGCCTTAGGTCTGAATGTTTTATTATCTCCTGCAAGCTTATCATATCTCGCCTTTAATTCAGGATATATTTCAAGCTGATAGTAATGCTCTTTTTTATATTTCCTTTGTGCTAATCCTTTAAGTTGTTCGTATTCTCTGTGTACTTCCATTACCGGCTTAAATTCATTATAGGCGTCAACAAGCTCTCTTAGGTATTGAAGCTTACTGTATATACTTTTCATATGGTCAGTATTTCTTTCAAATGAAGCATCACCCTCTTTATAATAGCTTTTAATCTGTTCAAATGTAATCCAGTTTTTAGCCTCAACGATCTGCTTTACTGTACCTGCATCCTGTAGCTCACTTCTTCGTCCTAACTTCGCTACATATTTTGATTTAACAACAGGAATAGCAAGAACGCCCTTACGCTTTATAACATTATCAACCATTGTAATTATTTCATTTATTTTATCCTTAACAGTTATCTTCCATTTTGCCGTCTCGGATTTAACAAGCTCTATTGCACTTTCAACATTATTTCGTGCCTTGATTATTATTATATTCTGTAGCTTAACCCATCTGTTATATTCGCCCTTTTCTGTTTTTATTCCCTGCTGTTCAAGTGACATGGCTTTAACACCCATATGATGTGTAGGAAGTATGTCAAGTCCTCTATCCTTAAATGATTTATGCTCCCATTTTTCATCAAGTCCGATACGCTCATTTGCTTCATTGATTGTCCTTGCCAAATCTGCTCTCCACTTTTTTGCATTGTCAGGGCTGTCCCAGTCGTTAGTGCTTACTGTTTCTGTTTTCCATTGCTTTCGGTTTTGTTTATCGACCTTTTGCTTACCTGTCTTTTTATCAATAATGGGAATTCTTTCTCCGTTTTCATCTGTAAGGGTAATCTTTCTTTTCTTAGGAAGCCACTTTCCGTTTTCGTCTATACCTCTCATAGTAAGCATTATGTGACAATGAAGATTTCTTTGATGCTTAGCATTTTCAGAATCATGGATTGCAAAATCTGCACACATACCCTCTGATACAAAATTCCGGTTAATGTAATCTCTCATAACTTCTATTGCAAACTCATAACTCCAGTCGTTAGGAAGTGATACCTTATACATTCGGGCAAGCTGGGCATTTTTATTTTTCTCTGACATCTCAACAGAATTCCAAAGTACAGACCTTTCGTCATATTCCTTTGGTGCATTTTCAGGTAGTATAATCTCGGAATGTACCAAGTCCTCACTGTACTTTGGATAATACGTCACACCGTCATAATCAGATGTGATAGTGGTACGGCTTATATATGCTGCTTTATCGACTGCCGACTGCCCCTTGCTGCGCCTTATGATATCAACACGAGTGCTTAATTCTTTTGTCGCCATGTAGACCTCCTCGAAATATCTTGAGATAAAAAAATAGTGCCGGATACGGCACATAAATCATAAAAAATGAATGTTAAAAATAACAGCTTTTTTCAGACATAAAATCCTGCCAACTTAACCACCGAGATTTTCTCGGTGCGCACAGATACACCACCAGAGGTGGTGTGTGCGCCCTTCGGGAACTCTCCGAGAGGTGCAGGATGTCCGGTGGACATCTGTTCTGCACCGACCGGAGCGGAACAGAGACTAAGGTACTACCTTAACAAGCCTGTCTTATGCAGACAGCACTCTTACGCAGAGAGTAATATTTACAAACGGTAATTATTACACTTTTTTACTATAGTTACATTCATTTTTAATTCTGATTATTTCTGTCCTGCATTCTTCTGAGTCAAGTGCAGCCTTTAAAATTCTTTCAAGCTCTTCTTGTTCAAAAAAAATACAGTCAGGAAAGAATTTTTTAACGATACCGCCCATAATAATCTTATTATGATTATCTTGTTTTCTTTTAAGTTCATTTGCCTTTTTTCTTTCTTCACGCAGACGATTGTTCGCCTTTTCAAGAAGTTCCTCCGCTTTAATAAGGCTCGCTGGTTTTTCTTCTGAAATATTAATCATTTAAATGTTCCTCCTGTTATTTTGTAAATAAAAACGGATAGAGCTGATATATCTATCATTTCTATCCGTTTAGGTGTTTTATTTATTTGTTGTTATAGTTTTAATACATATCTTTACTTTGTATAAAACTTGAATTATTATATTCGTTTACTTCATTCTCTTATTCAATTTCTTTCTTAATGAAATATAAAGTGCTGCCAACGCTGAGTCTACCATAAGCATGAATACAACAGCCACGTTAGCTTTATCTCCTGTTGTCGGTGCTTTTGGTGTATCTGCCTTTGGAGCTTCGGTTGTAGGTGTATCAACCTTAGTGGTCGGTGCTTCTGTTGTAGGTGTTTCCGTTGTTGCTTCTTCCTTTTTTGTATCAGTATAAGCTAATGCATAAGTAGAAAATTTATCTGTTTCAAATGATAATGTTCCATCTGCATTAAGAGTTGTAGGAAGTACAGTAACACTTCCGTCATGAAGTCTTAATACCTTATACGTTC
>JAFUEG010000160.1 GCA_017464045.1 Lachnospiraceae bacterium | reverse complement strand
TATTTCGGGCTTTGATATCTCCTTGCTTGCTTAGAATCAGATATTGACGTTCTTCTTCCTGTGATAGGGGATGTTTAAAAGTATCCAAATTATACGCCTCACGAAATCCCTGTTTATATATGATATGATTTTTTAGTTAAAAAGTGCTTTTCCAAGAAAAAATTGTATATAAAAAATAGTATTTATGATATAATTATTATGCTATATTTTGATGAAAAATGAGGATGTTTAAGTGAGCAAAAAAAACTTTTTATACTATTCGAAAAATGTTGAAAAAGATAGTTATATATGGAATATGACAGGTAGTATGCTCAATGCTTTTCAATCTGTTATATTTCTTGTGATTCTGACAAGAATAGTTGACCTTAAGGAGTCGGGTTTTTTCGTTATTGCATATGCAAATGCCAATCTTTTTTTGAATATTGGAAAATATGGTATGAGAAATTTTCAGGTTTCGGATGTAAATGATCAGTTTTCTTTTAAAGAATATAAGATTTCCAGATATATAACAACTGTTCTTATGATGCTTGTTTCAATTATATATGTTTTGATTGCCGGACATTTTAACGGATATACGGTTGAAAAGAGTATGATTATTATATGGATGTGCCTTTTTAAGGCTGTTGATGCGGTAGAGGATGTTTATCTTGGGTTATATCAACAAAAAAGCAGACTGGACATATCCGGAAAATGTATGACTTTAAGAATGATTGCAACAATATTTATTTTTGCAGTATCTCTGTTAGTATGCAAAAAACTGCTTCCTGCGATTATTGTTTCAACCATAGCAACGGTTGTTATACTTTTTTTAACCATTTCAATGACTTATGGAAATTTTATAAAGGATAAAAAGATAAAATTAAGTTTTGAACGTAACCGGTTGATGGAGCTTTTTAGGATATGCTTTCCGCTTTTTTTAGGACTTTTCCTTGCTTTTTATATTGGAAATGCACCTAAATATGCCATTGACGCTGTTTTAAGTGATGAACTTCAGGCGATATACGGATTTATAGCCATGCCGGTATTTATAATTGGTCTTCTTAATAACTTTATTTTTAACCCTATTATTGTAGGTATGTCTGTAAAATGGAAAGAAAAGAATATTAATGAGTTTAAAAGACTTTTTAAAAGACAGATTATTATAATAGGCGGTATTATCGCATTTTGTGAATTGGGAGCATTTTTACTTGGAATTCCGGTATTATCCATACTTTATAATACGGATTTAAAACCATATAAAACAGAACTTCTCATACTCTTGCTTGGAGGTGGATTTTTAGCGTACTCGGGATTCCTTGTAACTATACTTACCATAATGCGAAAACAAAAGGTTATAGCTTTTGTATATATGACGGTGTCTGTTCTGGCTTTTGTTTTTTCTTCAAAATTTGTATCATATTATGGTATAACGGGAGCTTCATTACTATATCTTATACTTATGGTTCTTTTATGTATAATGTTTGCTGTACCTGCAATCTTTTTCATAGGAAAAATGTCACAGCAGGTGGACAATATTAGTTCTTGATATATAAAAACTGATGATATAAAATAAAACTGATATAAAAAATGAGGAAATGAAATTGAAAAAGATAAAATTTAGCAAAAAAATAATATTTATATTGATTGTATTGATTCAGGTGATTTATCATACGGTTTCCTTTGGCGTAAACAAGCAGGGATATCACTCGGATGAAATGTGGAATTACGGATTTGCCAATAGTACTGATGAGAAAAATATATACTATGTAGATGAGGATAAAGGTATATATAAATATATATATTCATGGACTGATTCAGAGGTTTTACATGAATATATTACTGTTGATAAAAGTGAGATTTTTGCTTATGATTCAATATATAAGAATCTGGAAAAAGATCTGAATCCTCCTCTTCAATTCATGATTTTGCATTTTATATGTTCTTTTTTTGTTGGAAAATGGTCTAAGTGGTTTGGATTTATTATAAATATTTTTTCATTTATTCTTATACAGATTTACCTTTTTAAATTTATGAAAAGAGTTACAAAAAGTGATGCTGCAGCATATATGGGAATTGTTGTGTTTGGTTTCGCTGTAGGTTCAACGTCGGTTACAACCTTTTTGAGAATGTATGCTTTAGGCGTGGCATTTGCTATGATGTTTATATATTATGTAAATGAGATATATATTTGCAGAGATGAAAGAGAGAAATATAGAACTAATATTATAAAGGCGGCGATAGCTTTACTTTTGGGAGCGCTTACCGTTCATCAGTTCCTGATTATGGCTTTTTTTGTTGTTTTTATATATTCGCTTTATTATCTTTTTAGTAAACGGTTTAGACTTATGCTCGCGTTTGGTATTTCAATGCTTGCGTCGGTTGGAGTGTCTGTAATATTGTTTCCAAGTACATTTTCACATCTGTTTGGTTATACAAATAACAGTATTATAAAAAAATACCCTACAGGATGGCAATTTAGGATATACCTTTCGTTTCTTACCAAGGATATATCCGGATTTCATATATCTGCCATAAGAACCATGGCTATTCCTTATACCTTTGTCGGATTGGTAATACTTGTTTTTATATTAGTTCCTTTGTGCTTTGTTTTGAGAAATGAGGAAAAATTCAAAACACTTGTAATAAAAATAAAAGAACGAATGGTATATGGTGTTAAAAACATAAAGAAGATACCGTTTACAATTATTGCATTATTGTTTGTAATTGTCCTTTTTGTACTTGTGGATGCCCATAATTCTTCGATATTCAGGATGGGTATTTTCGCCAAGAGATATATGTTTTTAATATATCCTGTTTATGCTGCATTTGTATGTATGGTTATATATTATTTTTTCAGATGGCTTATTCAAAATTGCAAAGTTAGAAATATTGTACTTCTTTTAACGGGTGTTTTGATGGTTGTGATTACATACTTTGTATCTCGTAATCCTTTTTACTTAAAGCATTATGAGGAAGGAATTACTCTGGATGCATTGGGGAAGGATGCTAATTTTATAGCAGTCATGAGCAGTGATTGGGTTCTGGTTTCAGGTGCAAATGAATTGTATGATACAAATAGTTATTTTTTGACTGACTATGCTACTTATGATAAAATGAATTATAAGGGTGCTGATCCGGATAAACCACTCTATCTACTGCTTGACGTATCTGAACTTGTGGAAGATGATGTTAGTGATGCAGGCAGTGATGATGATGTTGTAATCATTGATGAAAACGGAAATACGTTAGACGAAAAAAGTATTTATAATTCCTACAAAAGAAGTAAGATAATAAATTACTTTGAAGATTTAGAGATTTGCACAAAGTTTGAACGTGTGGGAACTGATGAAATGTTTGAAAGGGTAATTGAAATATACCGATTAAATTAATTTGTGTGGAATAGTATATGAAAAAAGTATTGTTGACAGGTGCTACAGGATTTGTAGGAAAAAATATATATCCGATTCTTTCGGAACGCTATGATATAATTGCACCTAAAAGGGATGAGTTGAATATTTTGGATTTATCTGAAGTGAGAGATTATCTTGCTTCATATAAATTTGATGTTGTTATTC
>JAFUEG010000159.1 GCA_017464045.1 Lachnospiraceae bacterium | reverse complement strand
TTATACTCTGCATCAAATATCTCCTGGAAGATATCCTTAAAGGTATGGTCATATTTCTTTGAAATGGTATCCTTAGTAGCAAACCAAAGTGTCTGCTTAGTATCAAGTGCATAGTTAAAGCAGCTTCTTGCAAAACTTTCGATGGAATTATTGATATTATGCATACCCTGTATAATTCCTTCACTCTTAAACTCATGGATAAGCTCTCTTGTTTCAGTACCGTCTTCTGATGTAAATACAAGCTCTGCCTTACCTGCTCCGGGTATCTTCATCTCAGACGCTTTATATACGTCACCATAAGCATGTCTGGCTATAGTGATAGGTTTTTTCCAATTCTTAACACAAGGCTCGATACCCTTAACAATAATAGGAGTTCTAAAAACAGTACCATCAAGAATAGCTCTTATTGTACCGTTCGGACTCTTCCACATCTGTTTCAAATCATATTCTGTCATACGGGCTGCATTTGGAGTTATGGTTGCGCATTTAACGGCAACTCCGTATTTCTGGGTAGCATAAGCCGAATCAAATGTAACCTTATCATCGGTTTCATTTCTATATTCAAGACCCAGATCATAATACTCGGTTTTTAAATCTATAAAAGGATATAATAACTCGTCCTTAATCATCTTCCATAAAATTCTTGTCATCTCGTCTCCGTCCATCTCGACTAACGGAGTTGTCATCTTAATTTTTTCCATCTTTATTTCCTCCATTAAAAAATCTTTACCTATTGTAGCACAATTATGATATTTTTCCAAATAATTTCTTGATAAATAAGTAGATAAAATATATACTTATTATCAATTAATACTGATATCTTTTCCCTGCGAAAAATAATAAGATAAATAATAACAATTTGGGAGGAGCACCATGACCTTTACTTACGATGTAAAAAAAAGAAAAGCAAATAGAATTTCATATAGAATTCTCGGACTTATCTTTACACTTATAGCCTTACTTCAGTGCATAACACTTTTTCATAATCTTTCAAAGCATCCTATGCTTACCATGGTATTTGCAGTTATGCTCGGTTCCTATGGACTTTATCTTTTTATAATGTCCTTTAGACGTCAGGCATATGATATTACCTACAAATTTTCTGAGGATGGTATGCTAGTAAAACACAAATACGGCGAAACCATGTATACTTTTGAAGATATCGAATTTATAACAATGATTATACCTGATGAATCATTAATTTATTACATTTTAAATATTAAGGCAAAAAATGATATATACACCATCCCTTTTACCAACAAGCGTGAATTCTGCGAGAAAGTCTACGATTTTGTAAATGAAAGAATCAAACATGATGAAGATGATGTGATATATATTAAAGATAAGAAAAATAAGCAAAAAGAAGATACTGTAGATGATAAAAAAGAAAATTCCAACGAAAAAGAAAACATTGAAACAAAATTAGAGACAAAAGAGGACTAAAAATGACATTTACAAGCTCAATCTATAAAATCCCAATTGTTAATAATGTAATTGTATATGACGAAACTGACTCAACAAATAACCGTGCAAAAGATTTTGGAAAAAAAGGCTGTGTGGACGGAACTCTTGTTATATCCGACTGCCAGACCGCCGGCAGAGGACGTATCGGCAGAAGCTTTTCTTCTCCATCCGGCGAGGGCATATATATGAGCCTACTCTTAAAACCTGATATAGACGATAGTCACATATCCGAGATAACATTACTCAGTGCCTTAGCCATATCCCGCGCTTTAAACAAAAACTATCAGATTGAGGTCAATATAAAATGGCCAAACGATTTACTTATTAATGGGAAAAAGATAACCGGTATCCTGACGGAAAAATGTGAAGACTTCATCGTAATCGGAATAGGAATAAACGTAAACAACAAAAACTTTAACGAAAGCATATCAGATATCGCAACCTCGCTTTACCTTGAAACAGGCAGGATGTATGAGCGTGAGGCACTTATAATTTATATATTAAAAGAATTCAGCAACTTATACTACGCCTTCCTTACAGAACAGAATTTAAAAGCAGTTATCGATGAATATAATAGTAATCTTATAAGCTATGATAAAGATATCTATATCATCCCATATGAATTGACCGGTAAACTGAAAAACTCGTATCAGATATCTGATGATACTCTCCCTATTCATCATTGCATGGGCATTGCACCGGATGGTTCTCTTATCTGCCGCGATTCATCAGGAAAGCTTTCACAACTTAATTCGGGAGAGATATCCATTAGAAATGCATGAAACAAGGATGATTTTCATTGACACCATCTTCAATGAAAATCATCCTTATTTTATACACGTAACAAATATCAATTAATATGCATTTACAAATCCATAACATTTTTCATCTATCAGATTATCATTTTCATCATATAATCTGAATAATGTCCAAAAATATCCGTACTCCGGCTGCCATACTGTCCAAAATGCATTACCATCTGACACATTATATTTGCCTGTGGTATATATCCATGCCGGCTTATTTTCTGCCAAAAGTGAACAATCAAGTATAAGCATTTCATACTTATACTGTTGATTAGGATTATCATAAGACTCAAATCCTATAAGATATCCTCCTCCTTCACCCCAATAAGGCATCTGACATATGTCCTTTATATATGAAACAGATACATTATATGAGGCTGTTACTCTGGCGCTTTCTTCACCTTCATATTTTGCATAAGCGACTATCATATAATCACCGGCCTTATCCGGTGTCCAGTTTAACCATTCGTTATTCTTTGTCCATGGGGTTATCTCTGTCCAAGTACCTTTATTTAAATCATATGCCCGCCATCTGTATTCAACCACATATTCTTCTTTTTCTTTTTCAACCACCATTCCAATTAGTATGGACGGACTTGTCCTGACACAATATAAACCTGATGTTGTCAATGAAACATTTTCATAATTAGTTTTTGTATCAGAACTGTAATTGTCATAAGTAGAATCAGATATATTATTATCAGCATCATATGTGTACTTTTGTTCTTCTATTTTTTCACCATTTCCATTATATTTGGTTTGTTTTGTCATATTTCCTGATGCATCATACTCATATTCGTATCTTTCACTTATATTGCCATAAGCATCATAATAAATACGTTGAGATGGATTTCCATATGAATCAAACCCGCTTGATACTATACTAAAAACAGCACTTCCGTCGCCATTATATTTGGCAACTTTTGTTTGATTAAATGCTGCATCATACTCGTATTCAAAATAACTTTCTATACTCTTATCCTGATTATATTGTATTACCTTAATTATATTACCATTATCATCATATACATTTTCATAACTACTGTCTGCATATTTATACTCATCATCTTCTTCAAAATCAGGCAAATTACCATTTAAGATGTCATATCCTGTCTCATCAGGCTCATTTGCATTTACCTGTAAATTTGTAAATCCAATTCCTGTAATCAGCAAAGTACCACATACAGCCTTTGCTATTATTTTTTTTAGTTTCATAAAAAACCCCTCCATAATTTATGATTAAAAAGATATTCAAGTCGAAAATCACCTTATTGTTTTATATTATAGTCATTTAAATGACTATAGTCAAGTACAATCTTCTATAGTTATTTTCATAACTATAGTCAAGTTCAAAAGCAGAATTTATACTTATTCTGTAATTGAAAACCCACGCATAAAAAATAAAAAAATGTTTATTATAAAAAAAAACATTTTTTAATGGTAATTAGATATGATATGTTATAATCCGTTTTGGGATACATTGAAAAAATCAAATGAATCCACCTACACACTTATTTCAAAGCACAAAATATCAAGTGCCACAATTCAAAAGCTTAGGAAAAATATGCCACTTAATACGACAACTCTCAACGACTTATGTCGTATTTTATCCTGCGAAATTCAAGACATAGCAAAATACGTTCCAAGTGACGAAGACCAGACATTATAATCTCAAACACCCCCAAAATTCATGCCATCACACCATGAGACAATCATAAACGAAATATTTATTTGCGCATAATACGCTAAATTTATAGATTGTGAAGCATGTCGGTTATATAGCAGGATATCTTATTCATGATTACATGCTATACCATGCGCAGCATGTCGGTTATATAGGGGTATAAATATAAGAGGTATCGAAAAGGTGCTAAGCAAAAGCGTCAGCGTCAGCGAGCTTTGCGTGTACCTATTTCGATACCTCTTATCATTTATACCATTCTATATAACCGACCCTGAATCTTACTTATTACGGATTATGATATCCTCACGCTTTGGTCCGTTGGATACCATGGTGATCGGGAAGCCGATTTGTTCTTCTATGAATTCTATGTACTTGCGGCAGTTTTCCGGAAGCTTGTCGTATTCCTTGATACCTCTTATATCTTCCTTCCAGCCCGGTAAGGTTTTGAGTACAGGCTTAGCCTTTTCAAGCTTTGTAGTGGTAGGGAAATCAGTAGTCACCTCACCTTCAATTTCATAGCCTACACATACAGGAATCTCATCCAGATAACCAAGCACATCCAAAACGGTAAATGCAACATCTGTAGTACCCTGTATACGACATCCGTACTTGGTTGCTACACAGTCAAACCATCCCATACGTCTTGGGCGGCCTGTGGTTGCACCGAACTCTCCGCCGTCTCCGCCGCGTCTTCTTAATTCATCTGCCTCATCACCGAAAATCTCACTTACAAATGCACCTGCTCCGACTGCACTTGAATAAGCCTTTACAACTGTTACAATCTTCTTAATCTCATATGGTGGGATACCGGCTCCGATTGCACCATATGCAGCAAGCGTTGATGAAGAAGTAACCATAGGATAGATACCATGGTCAGGATCCTTCAAGGAACCAAGCTGACCTTCAAGAAGAATATTCTTACCCTCCTTAATTGCATCCCATAAAAATGCAGATACATCACATACATAAGGTTCAACCATCTTCTTATATTCCATAAGAGTATTAAATGTCTCGTCCGCATCTATAAGCGGTTTATGATAAAG
>JAFUEG010000158.1 GCA_017464045.1 Lachnospiraceae bacterium | reverse complement strand
GCAGTTATCGAAGGCGTTATGATGAAAAATAAAGATAAATACGCTATAGCTGTTCGTAAGCCCGATAAGGAGATAGAAGTTAAGATAGATACCTATAAACCTGCTGCCGATAAAGGTTTATTTTTTAGATTGCCTATTATAAGAGGCGTATTTAATTTTGTTGAATCACTTGTTATAGGTGTTAAAACGCTTACTTATTCTGCGTCATTTTATGATGAAGAGGATGAGTCAGGTAAGACTGATATCAATGTGGATAAGAAATCCGATTCATCCGAATCTGTTATGATGTTTTTTACAGTAGCATTTTCGATTGTACTTGCCATAGGATTATTTATGCTGCTTCCGGCATTTTTAGTATCACTTTTGGATAAGTATATAACAAATCATATTTTGCTTGGACTTATAGAGGGAGTAATAAGACTTGGTATATTCTTATTATATGTATTTCTTATATCGAGGATGGAAGACATTAAAAGAACATTCATGTATCATGGTGCAGAACATAAGTCAATTAATTGCATTGAAGCGGGAAATGAACTTAATGTTGATAATGTTATGAAGGCAACAAGATTTCACAAAAGATGTGGAACAAGCTTTTTGTTTATAGTAATGATTGTCAGTATACTCGTATTTATGTGTATTGACTCTAAGACACTATGGATCAGGCTATTGCTTAGAGTATTGCTTGTGCCGCTTATTGCAGGCATATCCTATGAATTTATAAGATATACAGGCAGTCATAACAATGCCTGTGCCAATGTGTTAAGTAAACCGGGACTTTGGGTTCAGAGGCTTACAACTATTGAGCCAACACCGGATATGGTTGAGGTTGCAATTAAGGCTGTCGAGGGAGTATTTGACTGGAGAGAGTATTTAGAAGGGTTAAATCAGGATGACGCTTAGGGATTTAATAGTATATGGTCAGAATTTATTGAAAGACTCAGGTATAGAGGATTATGAGAGTGATACAAGAATTCTTGCTATGTTTGCTTTTGGGATAAATTATACTGATATGTTTATGAAAATGTCTGAAGATATGCCTGATGACAGTATAGATTTCTATAAGAATTGTCTTGATTTAAGATGTGAGCATGTACCATGTCAGTATATTACGGGAAGTCAGGAGTTTATGGGATATGAATTCATCACTGAAGAGGGAGTCCTCATTCCGAGACAGGAGACGGAAATATTAGTCGAAAAAGCACTTGAACTAACAAGCGGTATTAAAGAATGTAAGGCGCTTGATATGTGTACGGGTTCAGGCTGTATCGGTATAAGCTATGAGTTAAAAAGACGCGAAGCAGGCTTTAATAATGATACAATTCATCTGGCAGATATATCAGATGATGCTTTAGCTGTAGCCGATAAAAATAAATACAAGTTAAATTCCAAATGTAAGATTATAAAGACGGATTTATTTGAGAAGATAGTTGACAGATATGATATAATAATGTCTAATCCGCCTTATATAAAGACATCAGACATAGATGAGATTATGGAAGAAGTAAGGGAATATGAACCCAGACTTGCTTTGGATGGAGATAGTGACGGATTATCGTATTACAGAAAGATAGCAGCAAAAGCTGTAAAATATTTATACAAAAACGGTATATTGTTTCTTGAGATTGGTTATGAACAATATGAGGATGTGAGAGATATGTTATTAACGTATGGTTTTAGTGATGTCAGTGTAATTAAGGATTATTCCGGACTTGACAGAGTTGTCGTGGCTTATGCGACGGAACACGATTATTAGCGTAGCGGATATATCAGATTACTTTTATATGGCAGATGTATTTAAGCTTATAAAAGATTTTATATAAGCTTTAGATTATTAATTATGTTTATTAATCAGGAGGATATTATGTTTGATAAATTAGAAGATTTAGTAGCACGTCTTGATGAGTTACAGAGTGAATTAAGTGACCCGTCTGTTGCTTCAAATCCCGAAAGATTTAAAAATCTTATGAAAGAGCAGAGTGAGCTTGCACCGATAGTTGATAAGTATCAGGAATATAAAGGTGCTAAGCAGACTATAGAGGACAGCATCGCTATGCTTGATGAGGAAAGCGATGATGAGATGAGAGAACTTGTAAAGGAAGAATTAAATGACGCTAAGGCACAGGTGGAAAAATGTGAGCAGGAATTAAAGATTCTTCTTCTTCCTAAGGACCCTAATGATGATAAGAATGTAATCGTCGAGATAAGAGCGGGTGCAGGTGGTGATGAAGCTGCACTTTTCGCAGCAGAAATATATCGTATGTACGTGCATTATGCTGAGGGAAGACGCTGGAAAGTCGAGACTATGGAGGTTGAAGAAATCGGCATAGGCGGTATGAAATCCGTTACATTTATGGTTACGGGTAAGGGCGCTTATTCTGTGCTTAAGTATGAAAGTGGTGTTCATCGTGTGCAGAGAGTACCTGAGACTGAGTCAGGCGGACGTATCCATACTTCTACAATAACCGTTGCGGTTATGCCGGAAGCAGAAGAGGTTGATATCAAGATAGACGAAAAGGATATACGTATAGATGTTATGCGTGCATCGGGAAATGGCGGACAATGTGTCAATACAACTGATTCTGCGGTTCGTCTTACACATTTTCCAACAGGTATTGTAATATACAGTCAGACCGAGAAATCTCAGCTTCAGAACAAGGAGAAGGCATTTGCCTTACTTCGAGCAAAGCTTTATGACCTTGAGTGTCAGAAGCAGCATGATGCTGAGGCAGAGGCACGTAGAAGCCAGATTGGTACAGGTGACCGTTCCGAAAAGATAAGAACATATAACTTCCCACAGGGACGTGTAACCGACCATAGAATCGGACTTACTTTATATAAGCTTGATAAGATTATGGATGGCGATATTCAGGAAATTATCGATGGCTGTATAGTTGCCGATCAAAATGCAAAGCTTGCGAAGATGAATGACGCTGTAGCATAATAAAACGAAAAAAAGAATTATAATATTAGATGATATATTCTTTATATGACAAAAAGTGTATAATGTGTTATAATAATGCAGTAGGCTGATAGTGATAAGTCAGTCTGCTGCATTTTGTTTTTTCAAGAGGAGTGTTATCTATGCTTGATAATGATTCAGATAAAATAGTAAATGATGATATAGATGGAGAAACTTCATCCGGTTTTTTTGCGTTTGATGATGATTATGTAGATGAGACTGATTATGAGGCGGAATATGAAGCGTCACATGCGGATGAATTAAGACAGTTTGAGGCAAAGCAGGAACGGGCTAAAAGGGAACTTGAGAAGGAAAGTCGTGACAGACAGGGTGACTTCGGATTTGGTAGCAGGGAGTCTGATTATGGACAAGGCAGTAATGAATTTAAAGTAGAGCTTGGTGCGAGAGAGGAATTCTCAAGCTCGGAATATGGCTCTGAGGATGATACAGAGAAGGAACAGCCAAGTCTCGGGCTTAATATTGATTTCGGCAGTGGTTTTTCAGATGACTTTGATGACGGAGAGTCTGGATTCAAGATTTCAATGGCAAAGGATAAAGATTCTTCAGGCGGACGTAAGCTTGGCGAACCGGAGCCGGGAACAGGCGGAAGATTAGGTCAGCAACTCTTAAATGCATGGGATTATCGTACTTTACCTAATAAGATGCTTGAGCTTGTAAAGAATATGGGTAATATGAAGCAGGAGGGTACCGGATATTTCGCAGACAGTGAGTCTGAAATGCTTACGGTACTTGCATATCTTAATTATGGCGAGACAACAGGTACGACAGAGTCTATGCGTGAACAGATTGATGAGGCATGTAAGACCCTTGAAAATCGTGTATTACTCGAGCGTGATGATGCAGACAGATATAAATAGTGTGTTTATATAAAGTTGAATTATTATTTTATTGGAGAATGTATAGTATATGTTAAGATATTGTACAAATTGCCGTAAGGAATATGATTTTAATATAAAAAGTATGGAAGACCTTGATAATCTTGTCTGTCCGGAATGTGGTTCAAAGATAGACAAGAATAGCAGAAAGCCTGTGGATAGTGGAGCTAACAGCGCAGAGAAGGCTGCTGCTAATGTAGTGAGTGGTTATTTTACTATAAGGTATTATATTCATTTTGTACTTGCTATAACAGGTCTGATTGGTTACTTTACAGGACATTTAAATTTATTATATATTATGACTTCATTATGTGTTATAATATATATTGTTCAGTTTTTTATAGGCAGGGTAAGCTTTGTAAGTGGATTATTTTTTATACCGCTTGGAGCAGTTATAGGTTTTTT
>JAFUEG010000157.1 GCA_017464045.1 Lachnospiraceae bacterium | reverse complement strand
CCTCATACTTTACAAGAACCTCGGCGTCATCCGGTCCGGTCATGTGATTTAATCTTATAAGCGGAGTATCGCCCACCGCCTCCAACACTGTATTATAAATCATAATATTTCTCATCTTTCAATTATTTATTATTCACAGTCATTTTACTGCTTATTATACACAGTCATTTTACTGCTTATTATACACAGTCATTTTACTGTCTGATTATATTATTTATATCTTTCTTTTTTCTCTTTCTTATCCAGATACATTTGAGCATCGGAAAAAGCTATATGATCCTGAATGGGAACCTTACCGTTTTCCATAGTACTTAACCCAAAGGAAACACTTAACTCCCTGTCCTTTATTATAAAAATCTTTTCCATCTCATTAAGCTTAACTATATAATCTCTTGCCTCTGCCTCAGACACACCAGGTAAAAATATCACAAACTCATCTCCACCGGTTCTGAACATAATACTTTTTTCCGGAAGAATAGTTCTAAACAGCATAACTGCCATTCTTATATATTCATCACCGACCATATGTCCGTAAATGTCATTTATCTCCTTAAGTCTGTCACAATCCGCAGTTATAATGCTTAACGGATATGTAGATTCACTTATCCTTTCTACAAATTCTTCAAAATATGACCTGTTATATATACCTGTAAGTTCATCTGTGACAGCACGCTTTTTCAGTTCTCTTTTCAAAAGCTCCTGTTCGGTGACATTATTGATAATCGCTATTATTCCTCTTACTCTTCCGTCGGGATATTTCAAAGGCTCCTTTATTATCTGTAAAAACTCCTGCTTACCATCTTCATTTTCTTCGATAACATATGAGGTTCCTACTCCGGTTTCTATCAGATTAAGGTCACTCTCATAGGCTGCTCTTGCGTTTTCCTTATCTCTACGGATTTCCATATCCGTCTTGCCTCTTATGGTCCAGTCCGGATCATCATAGTTGTCAAGATGATGCCAATACTGTGAACAAAAAACATATCTGCCATTGGAATCCTTAAGATATATAAGTGACGGAAGAACCTTTAGCATATTACCTATTTCCGAAAATGAAACGGAATTAATACTCTCTACCGCCCTTTCAATTCTATTAAGCACAATCCTGTCTGATTGTCCTGCTTCAATTACATCCGCAACCGCATCTCCCAGATATATCTCATCCTTGTCTGCATTTTCCTTATCTGTCAAAACCAATGCCGGTATTGCAAAAATATATGTATTGGATTCACTGATAAAATCCAAAAGTGCATTAATATTATTAATTGATGAAGGGTTGTCAATTATTACCGCAGTAATGCCATCTAACAATTCCTTCAGCTTTTCCAACGCTCCCCCAACGTCATTTACTCTGATAAGCTTATACTTCCCTGAAATAATCTTATCAAAATAATTCAGCCTGTCACTTTCATCAGCTGCAACTACAAGTATGCTTTTCATTCAAATCGCTCCTTAATGTAAAAAATGTTTCGTCAACGCGCAAAGATAGCATATATTATAATCCTAAATCAGCCATAACTCAACCATATTATCAACAGCATTATATAACCAAGCTGCCTCCATGTCACTTTCCGTATAACTTCAAATCTAAACTGCTAATCAGAAAAGCAATGAAAATTGTGATGAATTTTAACCGCATAATATTGCTATGATTTATACGCTGTGATAAAATGTAATTTAGTATTTATATATGATTTCTATTACATAAAATGATTAATAAATAACTCAAATTTGTGCATAAAGGAGCGAAAAGAAAATGCAAACCAGAAAAAGAAGCATATCATTTAAAATTCAACTTTTGCTGATTCTAGTAATTGTAATCTGTGTTGCGGCACTTTCGATTTTTTTAAGAATAATTTTAAAATCCTATCTTCTTGACGATAAAAAGGACAGCACCAAATCAATTGCTGAGCTTGCAGCCGGTGATATCGACCCGGATGATTTTCAGACAGTAATCGATGAAGGCGGCGAAACGGATGCCTATGACAGAATTCTTGATACGCTCTCACCTTATATGGATGTGGAGGGTGTAACCTTTGTTTACACCATGACCAAAGATGAAAATGATACGCTATATTATGTAGTGGATGCCGACCCTGATGATCCGGCAGATGCGGGCGAAGAATATGAAGACACTACAGATATTATGGTAAAAACCTTTGATGGTAAAGCCTTATCCGAGGACGAAATCACCTCTGACGAATGGGGAGATTTCATGTCCAGCTACGCTCCTGTTATTAAAGACGGAAAGGTAATCGGTATAGTCGGTGTTGACTGTGACGTTACATATATCGGTGAAGCGCTCAATACTATCATGAAACGATTTATAATAGTTGCATGCTGCTTCCTTGTTTTAGGTATAATATTTGCGTTCTTCATGAGCAAATCGTTAAAGAAAAATTTCGTTATGCTTAACAGCAAAATCATTGATATAGCAAGTGCTGACGGTGACCTTCGAAAAACCGTTGACATACGCACCGGTGATGAATTTGAGGTGGTCGGTGAAAGTCTCAATGTTCTTCTTCAAAAGACAAGAAATACCATGAGCATCGCTCAAAGCTCATCAAGAGAAATAAGCGGTGGTTCCGGTGAAATCGCCATGTCGGTAAATGAAGTCGGTGAGCAGATAAGTCAGATTAAAACAGCGGCAGCTGAGATAACCAAAGCCGAAAGCAGTGCCCTTGGCAATATGGAGGAAATGACCAACCAGTCCGCTCTTGCTCTTAAAAATACTGAAAGCGTAGAAAGAGAGCTTGCTACAGCCGAGAAATTAATAAATGAAATCACAGAGCTTTCCAAGGAAATGAGTGATTTTGTAAATGATGCTGCCAATAACTTAAGGGATAAAAATGAAGAAATATCGGCAGAGCTTAATAACAGCTTGGAAGCAGCCAGTGCTGTAGCCGAGATAAAGACTCTTACCGCTGCTATCCTCGATATCGCAGAACAGACCAATATGCTTTCTTTAAATGCAAGCATCGAGGCGGCCAGAGCAGGTGAAGCCGGCAGAGGCTTCTCAGTTGTAGCAACCGAAATAGCAAAGCTTGCCAATGATTCCGGCGAAGCTGCCGAAAAGATAAGCGTAATCGGCGAATCCATCATAGATATAGTTGAAAGCTTAGGCTGCGTATCAAGCGAGATGATGTTATTTGTATCCGACAATGTAATGAATGATTATGATCAGTTCCAGAATTACGGAAATGAATACTATGAAAAAGCTCAGGATATCTCAGAGCGTACCAAGCTTATATATGAAAGCACCAGAGCCTTAAGAGATGGTATGAACAGTATGTCTGATTCTGCCTCATCCATGCTTGCTGCATCCGAGGAAAACCTGGCAACCATTCAGGGTATCGCAGACAATCTTCAGGACATAGACAATTCCATGCAGTCCGTTAAGGCAAAAACCAACGACAACTTAAATGCAGTCAACAGCATGAATTCAGTCGTAGGTGGCTACAAAATATAGGCACAACAAAATGAAATACGGCTCACGTCCACTTGTTAAATTTTATAAAATTATATTGATAAATTTGTTAGAAAATGGTTTAATTATAGTATATTATTTAGCTATTTGAAATGGGAGGTTAAGGTATGGATAATGGCAGAAAAACTATAGCACTTTTACTTAGTGCGCTTGATAACAGTTACGACGAATCACTTTGTAGAGGGGTAAATCTCGCTTGTCAGGAGCTTGGATATAATCTTGTAGTTCTGCCGGGTAATTATATAAAAAGAACAGTTACGTCAAAGGATAAAAAACCGTTTATATACCAGTTTAATACCATATATGATTGCGTAAACGAATCCAATATATCAGGTATAATCATAGCAGCCGGAAGTATAGGAGCATTTACGGATGAAGAAGGTGTACGCAGCTTTCTGGATAATTATAAAGATATCCCAATGGTTCTTGTATCTTCGATATATAGCGGATATACATGTGTTAATTATGATAACTCAAACGGTATAAGAGACGGACTTGAATATCTTGTTGAAGTCTGCGGCTGCAAAAAATTCGGTATGCTAAAGGGGCCTTCCGGAAATTCAGAATTTAATCAGCGTTATGATACATTTATGGAGATGATGAACAAATATCATATCACTGTAACTGAAGACAATATATGTAATGTTCACCCTTCAGATGATAATCACGATGCATGTAAAGCATTTCTTAAAAAGAATCCTGATATCGAAGCAGTATTTTGTATAAATGATTATTCTGCTCTTGATTTGTGCGACGAGATAAAGGCTCTCGGAAAGACTCCGGGACACGAGATAAAGGTTCTCGGATATGACAATACTATACAGAGTTCAAAGGCTATACCTCCTCTGGCAACCATTTCCGCCGACCCTGTTACTCTCGGTCACGAAGCAGCTGCATATCTTGATCTCAAGATGAAAGGAAGCAATGTTGATTCCATTAATCTTCCTGCAACTCTTGTAAAGAGAGATTCTCTCGGTACTAATGATAATGCCTACATAGGTTCGAGCAGTACCAGACATCTTGCAGAGATGGATACCGACGAAGCCTTTGATTACATCTTCTATCGTTTAAGAAGAAGCGGTAAATCCAAGGAACAGCTTCCGGAATATCAGGCCTTTGTCAAGCTGATTGAAAGTCTGAAGCTTTTCATGAATATGGAAACTATCGACGACGATGCATACTTTATGGTATCCAGATACTTTGGAGAATTTGTTGAATGCAATGCTACCAGATATGCAGATATTGAAAATCTTACAAGATATATAGATCAGATTAAAGTAGATTCAGTCACCCATATGGAGCTGGAATCACAGATTAACTTTG
>JAFUEG010000156.1 GCA_017464045.1 Lachnospiraceae bacterium | reverse complement strand
GGTGAAGCATTTAAGTCCGATGAACAGGTAATCCTCCTTATAGACGAAATTGATAAGGCAGACCTTGAGTTCCCTAACGACTTACTTTGGGAGCTTGATAAGATGGAATTTTATATACATGAAACAAGGGAAACCATAAAGGCTAAGACAAGACCTATTGTAATCATTACCTCAAATGCCGAAAAGGAGCTTCCCGACGCATTTCTTAGAAGATGTATATTCCATTATATTGCATTTCCTGAGAAGGAGGAAATGGATGAAATCGTAAGAGTTCATTTTGATAATATAGATGAAAACCTTTTAAAGCAGGCTATGGATACCTTTTACTGGATAAGAAGCATAAAGGAGGTCAGGAAAAAGCCAAGTACATCTGAGCTTATAGACTGGCTTAATGCACTTACCATAGGCGGTATCGACCCTGAAATAATAAGAACCAAGCTTCCTTATCTTGGTGTATTGATTAAGAAAGATGAGGATGTTGAGATAGTTAATAAGAAGAAAATTTATTAGAATAAAAATATTTTACCTGAAAAGATATTAGAGGAGAATTTATTAATTGTTTACTGATTTTTTGTATGTACTTCGCGAGAAAGGATTAAATGTATCGCTTACCGAGTGGATAACCTTTATGGATGCTTTAGATAAGGGACTTGCTTACTCATCCCTCGAGGGACTTTATAATCTCGGCAGAATGATACTCGTTAAAACTGAATCAGACTATGATAAGTTCGATATGGCATTTATGGAGTATTTTAAAAATGTCCATATAGATATGGAGATGCCTCCGGAAATCATAATGAAATTCCTTGATAAGGGAGAAATGGACACCTCAAAGCTTAATGCCGATATCTACAGCTATATACAAAAGCGTGATATGGCAGAAACCAAGAGAATGTACCGCGAGCGTGTAACAGAGCAAAATCAGGAGCATAACGGCGGTAATTACTGGATTGGAACCAGCGGCGGTTCAGCCTTTGGTCACAGCGGACGTAATCCCGGCGGACTTCGTATCGGCGGACATCCCGGCCAGCAGTCAGCCTTTCAGGTAATGGGAGAGCGTAAATATCAGGATTTTAGACATGATAAAACCCTTGATATAAGGCAGTTTCAGATGGCTTTCAGAAGATTAAGACAGTTTTCCGCCGAGCTTGATGTAGCTAAAACTGAGCTTGACCTTGATAAAACCATAGATTCTACCTGCAATAACGGCGGCTATCTTAAGCTTGAATTTGACAAACCACGTAAGAACTCCGTCAAGCTTTTGCTTTTATTTGACTGTGGCGGAACCATGATGCCTTTTTCTGAGCTTTGTAATGACTTATTTCAGGCGGTTCACAAGGCAAATCATTTCAAGGATGTAAAAACCTATTATTTCCATAACTGTATCTACAGTAAGGTTTATAAGGATGCGGAATGTGAGATGGGAAACTGGGTTGATCTGGATTACCTTTTCAGACATACCGACAAGGATTATAAGGTTATAATCGTAGGTGATGCACAGATGGCACCCGAGGAATTATTTGATGTAAACGGCAATTACCGCGGACCTAACGACGGTCGAAGCGGTTATGAATGGAACAAGCTTCTGCGCGACAAATATAAGAAAGCCATATGGCTTAACCCGAGATTTCACGGCAAACTAAACGATCTTGCATGGATGGAATCAGAACGAACCTTGGCAGAGATTTACGATATGTATCCACTTACAATAGACGGACTTAAAGCAGGAATTACCAAGCTTATGGCACCAAGGTAATATTTAACATTGACAGCTCTTTATATGAAAATTATAAGATACTTGACATAGCCGTACGACCTAATTTATAAATTCTATGAATATTTTTGATACTTTAGCGAATTCTTTTGAAAATGCACTTAATAATGCTGCAAATGAGCTTATTGACAGTGGATTTAAAACTGCAGCAGAGCTTAAAGAGAAAATATTATTAACCGGTGGATATTCAAATATTTGAATAAAAGAATAACAATAAAAAGGACAGATACCCGTATAGCTATATCGTTCACGCTATATTAAGAATCTGTCCTTTATATTGTTCTAACGGCTGAAAATTTATGACTTTATCTAACAGCACTTTAATTCATGTTATTTATGATATCTATGATATAATCAACGGTTTTATCAATGTCCATAAGGCTGCTGTTTACAAATATATCATAGCTGTCAAGAGAGGCCCATTTCTTTGAGGTATAATAATTGTAATAGGATGCACGTCCTTTATCTTCCTTGATTATCTGGCTTCTTGCCTTATCCTCCGATAAATCAAAACGCTTTGAAACAGTTTCGATTCTCTTTTCAAGAGGAGCAAATATAAATATACGAACCAGATTTTCGTTATGTCTTAAAGCATAATCCGCACACCTACCGACAAATACACAAGGACCTTCTTCAGCTATGCTTTTAATCGTATCATAAGTAGCCTGAAATGCCTGTTGATTAAGATTTGCATGATAGCCGGTACTTGTAAAACCGTAGCTGTATGGATCCATGACGAGAGAGTAGAGGAAGCTCTTAGACGGCTTTTCATCAAGACTTTTGAGCAAATTCTCGCTTAAACCGCTTTTCTTGGCAGTTTCATTGAGTAATTCCTTGTCATAAAATGCATAATCCAGCTTTTCAGCAAGCTTTCTGCCTATTTCACGTCCGTTACTTCCAAATTGTCTTCCAATGGTGATAATAGTTTTTTTACCCATAAAATAGCCCTCCTTTTGATGTTAAAAAGAAAATAAATACCTTCAGAAATTTTATATAAATATTATAACATTTTTTTCTTTAAAAAACTATATATTTAATTATTAATTTAGTATTGCGAAAAGTTTACATAATATTATTACGGTAATTATAAAATAATTAATCAGCTTTCCCGAAGAGTAACCTTATTCCTTGCACGACGTTTGCGGTCATCATCCATATCGGCATAGTGCTTCCTGGTGGTATTTACATCGCTGTGACCGAGGACATCGGCAACAAGGTAGATGTCGTCGGTTTCGCGATAAAGATTGGTTCCGTAGGTGCTTCGAAGCTTATGTGGCGTAATATGCTTTAAAGGAACCGAAGACTGAGCATATTTTTTAACCATATTTTCAACGGTACGAACACTGATTCGTTTTCTTTGTGAAGATAGAAAAAGAGCATTTTCGTGACCGGAAATGGCATCGATTTTCTTTCTTTCGTCAATATAAGTACTAAGAGGACCGGCAGCTTCATCACTGAAGTAAACAAGAGCTTCCTTGCCGCCTTTTCGGGTAACCTTAATACACATATTCTTAAAATCAACGTCATTTATATTAAGACCAACACATTCGGATATACGGATACCTGTACTTAACATAAGCGTTAAAAGCGCCAAATCGCGATTTTTAGCCTTTCCATGGTATTGTAGCTGCTTATCGGTCAAATTAACGCCGTATTCAACGGTATCAAGGAAGTTTGCAACCTCATCATAGTCCATACGGACGATTTGCTTGTCCTTAAGACGCGGACGTTCGATTTTATTGATAGGATTGCCTGTAACAAGGTCATTTTTGTAAAAATAGGTATACATAACACTAAGGGAGCATAATTTACGCTTAATTGAGGCTTTGTCGTTAGTGTAAATACGGCCGTTTTTAGTGTACTTTTGAAGGTAATCCTCGTAATCCTCAATGAAAATCGCATTTATGGACGAAAGAATATCGAGAGTGACATCCTTAGGCGAATTTAAGGGCGCATCCGTATAAGCCTCAACAATGTATTCAAAAAAGTTTTTTATGTCACGTGCATAACCAAGTCTGGTACGTGAGGATTTGCTTTGCTGGATTGAGCGAAAGAAGTGACGCATGTAATCCGGAAGTTCCTTGGAAATGTTTCTGATCAAATCTATGTTTTGCATGTCAATTTGTTGTTGATATGTTAATTCAGCCATAAGAGTACCTCCTTAGTACTACCACGTTTTTCCGTGCACATCTTTTCGTAAAACCTGAGTTTTGCGAATAATTGGATTACTTTTAATATATCATATTGCACTCCTCTTGTCAAGGAAAACCCGCATAAAATCTAATTTTTTTTGATGTTTTTAATCAAAAATACGCATAACACATTTTTGTAATTTGTGTTATGCGTTTGGTAATGATGAATCATCAAGCACATTTAAAATTTTATTAAAATATTCCGGAAGCTCTGATTTAAATTCCATATATTCATTTGTTATCGGATGATTAAATCCAAGAACTCCGGCATGTAAAACCTGACCGTTTAAATTAAATTTCTTTGATTTGGTTCCGTATACTTCATCTCCAAGCAAAGAATGATTAATACTCGCCATATGAACCCTTATCTGATGTGTACGTCCGGTTTCAAGCTTACATTCAATTAAGGACATATTATCCTTAAGATTTTTTATTACATGATAATGTGTAACGGCTCTTCTGCCCTTTGGATCAACCGCCATCTTTTTACGATCTGTTTTATGTCTGGCAATAGGTTTATCGATTGTACCATCAGTTTCGTTAAAATGATTATAGCATATTGCTGTATAAACTCTATTGATATCGTGTATTTTGAATTTATCAGCCATGATTCTATGTGAGGTATCATTTTTACATACCAATAATAGTCCTGAAGTATCCATATCGATTCTATGGACGATTCCCGGCCTCATAACGCCGTTTATGGTCGATAAATCCTTACAATGATACATAAGTGCATTTACAAGCGTATCATCAAAGTGTCCGGGTGCCGGATGAACAACCATTCCCTTAGGTTTGTCAACGATGATAATATCCTTATCCTCATACACAATATTAATGGGTATATTCTTTGGAATAATCTCGACTATTTCCGGCTCAGGTATATCAATGTCTATTATATCACCGGATTTTATTTTATAATTTGCCTTAACAGGCTTAGAATTGACGGTTATACAACCATTTTCAATTAATTTCTGGATATATGCCCTGGAATAATCGGATAACTCATCAGAAAGGAATTTATCTATTCTGTTACCAAAAAGCTCATTATAATTTTCATCAGTTATTATTCTTAAATCTTCCATATTGACTTAATCCCTACATTATCCTAAATCACTATCATCGTTCTTAGTAATGCATATATTATTTATTCTTCATTGAATTATCTGCTAAATTTTCATCATTTTCTTCAATAACTGTTACTTCATGAGTTTCAACCTCACTTTTCTTTCGTCCTAAAATCTCATCAAAATCATCATCTTTATACAAAAATATCATTAGAAAAAGAATTACGAACATACTTACAGTTACATATATATCTGCAACATTAAAAACCGGAAAATCAATTAATTTAAAATCAAAGAAATCAACTACATATCCAAACTTAAACCTGTCAATCATATTACCTACAGCACCTGAAATAAGAAAAATAACGCATATTGTTAACATAATATATTTACGGTTATTAATTATATTGTATAAAATATAAAAGCATCCTATTACAACCAAAAATGTAAGTATCAAAAATAAAACTCTTTTTCCCTGCATTACACCCCAGGCTGCACCCTTATTTTGAATATATGTGATTGCAAATGTGTTCTTTATTACTTCCTTTGATTCATATAGCTTAAACTTGCTTCTTATGATGAATTTGGTAAATTGATCCAATGATGTAAGTAAAGCCACAAATATTATGGGAAGTACCATAATCTTTATATTTTTTTCTTTCATATAACCATATTCCCATGTAATCATTTTTAAATATACTTTTTAGATTAATATTATTTTAATATATCTTGTTTTGCATTATATTTATATAATGAGTAATACTTTTAAATTCGTATTATTTAAATAATTAATTATATAAACTCATATATTTTGTAAAAGCATTTCTCATATCTTCCGATGTTACATCCATGTCTATATAAGCATCTCCAATATCTTTAAGAAGGATAAATTTTATCTTATCTCCTACTACCTTTTTATCATTTCTCGTATATTCGATAATTCTATCAATATTGATATTTTCAGGTAATAAAGGAATTTCGTACATTTTAATAGTCGAAACTATATCATCAAGTATATCTTTACTTATATTTCCTTTATTATGTGAAATAATAGAAGCAAGAATCGAGCCTATAAGGACACATTCACCATGTAATAATTCAAAATTCATATATTTTTCAAGAGCGTGTCCAAGTGTATGTCCAAAATTAAGCAGTGCTCTTTTACCTTTTTCAGTCGGATCCTCTTCCACAACAGCACGTTTAATCATACAGCTTCGATAAACAACTTCACATAAGCTTTCATAATCGTATGAATTGATTTTTGTAAAATTATCTTTAAGCCAATTATAATAGTCTTTATCAAGTATAAGCCCGTGCTTAATAACCTCACCCATTCCTGATACAAATTGTCTTTTATCAAGTGTTTTTAAAGAATTTTGATTCATATATACTAAACGAGGCATATGAAAAGCACCAACCATATTTTTATATGAAGCAAAATCTACACCTGTTTTTCCACCTATACTCGAATCCACCTGAGATAAAAGGCTTGTTGGAACCTGAACAAAATCAATGCCTCTAAGATATGTTGCTGCAGCAAAACCGGTTAAATCTCCGGTTACACCGCCTCCTAAAGCTATAAGTAAATCATTTCTATCAAACTTTTCTATAATAAGCTTTTCATACAACGCTTTAACAACATCCAAATTCTTATTTTCTTCACCGGCATTAAATACAAATGAAACAACCTTGCTAAATTTGCCGGAAGACTCTAATGAAACTAATATAGCATCCAAAAATATGGATGCTACATTTGTTTCAGATACTATACATATTTTCTTTCCGGTAAAACCAAGCTCCGCAACGGAATTTGGCAAATTATCATAAGAACTTTGGAATGTTATGTTATATACAGGTTTACCATCTACATGAACAGTTAAATCCTTAATCAACATATTACATTCTCCTCATATATTATTATTTATACAAATTCAAAATCATCGGAATCATCATCGTCACTATTGCCTATAAGATTGCTTTCTTTTACTGTTTCGACTTCAACATCTTCTTCACCAAAATTCAATGTTGGAATATCAGAAGTATCTTTTTCCTCTTTTGAAACATTTTCATCAGCTTTAGCTTCGGCTGAAGACTTAATATCCTTTTCAAATGTAAATATATTATCTACAACAGGTTTTTTAGGTTTTTCTTCAGCTTGATTTAATGAATTATCCTTAAATTTATCATCAGATACTTTTCTATCTGAATTTACATTAGTTTCTTTACTTGTATCTGAATTAGAATTAACTATGTCCTTTATTTTAGCATCTGTCTTATCTTTATCAATATCGTTATCCTTTGTCTTAGGGGCAGGCTCTACTTTCTTATCAGAAGATTTATCCGTCGAAGAGTTTTTTCCTTCTGAAGCCTGTGAAGAACTTCCGGTTTTTTTAGCCTGACTATTTTTTGAAGATGATCTGGAAGAGTACTTACCACTTCCCATTCCATCTTTATTTACAGTAAATGCAGGTTCACCTTTCTTCTTTTCTGTAACAGTACGACCATCATAAGGATTATATCTTCCATTATTTTTATTAGCGTCGGGATTAAATGGATCAACAAAATTCTCTCCAGCACTTAAATTTGATGTATAAACAGCACTTGTACTAACTTTATCCTCTGCACTAAGTGAACCGCCACCGCCATTAAAACCACCAAGAGTTGATTCATCACGCATCTGTGGATCGCCTGTAAAAGAACCAAAATCAGCTGAACTGCTGCTTCCACCACCTGCTGATATTCCTAAAGTCTTCAGTGATCTTTCATCTATATATGATTTTGGATCAAAGTCTTCCTCTCCAAGAAGCTCAAATTGCTTTTTCATAAAATATACAAAATTAGATTTATAAGCAGCATACTGTGTTTCAAGCTCTGTAATTTTCTGAGTAATCTCATCAAGTTCCTTTTGTGCATCGGCTAAAATATTTTTTGCTTTATTTTTTGCATCAAGCTTAATATTTTTTGCTTCCTGTTGAGCTTTTGATTTAGTATCTTCAGAATCTTTTTCAGCTATCATAATTGATTTTTCAAGCTCAGCTTCTTTAGATTTATAATTTTGCAATCCATCTGTTAAAGTTAAAACTTTTTCTTTTAACTCTGCATTGGAACGATATAATTTTTCATAAGAATCAGCAACTATATCAAAAAAAGCATTAACATCCTTTTTTTCATATCCCAATCCTGTTCTGAATTTCTTTTGTTGAATATCAACCGGTGTAAGCATTTTTACAATCATCCCCCGTAATAATAATATTTATACCTTCTAATCATATATTCAGATAAATTAATACTGTCCAAGCTGAGGTGAAACAGTTGTTTCATTAAGTATCTCTTCCCTTAAATCTCCTGATACTTCTATAGAACTAGGTGCAGCAATAAATATATTTGCTGAAATAGCCTGCAATGAACCTCCAATCGCATAACACGCACCACCTATGAAATCTATAATTCTCTGAGCCGGTGCCAGTTCAAGACCTTCCATATTAATTACTATAGTTTTTCCTGCATTAAGGAAATCTGCAACAGTTTGTGACTCACTTATTTCCTGTGGCTTTATTACGTACACTTCACTTCCACCCCTATAACTATTAGTTCTTTGCTGTTTGTTTGTATTAAAATCGACAAGATTATTGTTTTGAGGTCTTGCCTGTGGTCTGGCAGATGCATATGAGCTTTGTTGACTCTGGTTTGTTCTGCCGGTGGATTGAACTTGTGATGCCGAATAGCTTGAAGTTCTTGAATAAGCCTGTGGCTTCTCAGCAACCTTATTTCTGGCATATGAGCCTGTGCTTTTTGAAGATTTTACAGGTTCAAACTCATCCTCATCATCTTCATCAAACAAGTCATCCTCGAACTCGTCATCATCATCTAAATCCTTCATTTTAAAGAAATCCAAAAAACTTCTTTTGCTTGAATCTTTAGCCATAACTACATAATCTCCTCATAAAATGTTATATTTTAATTACTTATATATTGTAATTGCGTTCTCCAAAAATACCTGTACCTACACGTACCATAGTGGCACCTTCTTCAATTGCAACCATATAATCATTGGTCATACCCATAGATAGTATACTCATATCAATATTATCAATGTTTTTTGATTTTATGTCAAGTAATAATTGGTGCATTTTTCTAAAATATACCCTATTATCCTCCGGATTTTGAACAAAAGGAGCTATGGTCATAAGACCTTTTACTTTTACATGCTTAAATTCCTTTATTTCATTGATTATTTCATATATATTATTTTCATCAATGCCAAATTTTGTGTCTTCATGAGCAACATTAACCTGTATCAAAATATTAGCAACAACGCCTTTTTTTTCTGCCTGTTTTTCAATTTCGGAAGCTAAATGAACAGAATCAACCGAGTGAATCAGACAAACCTTATCAATAATGTATTTTACTTTATTAGTCTGAAGATGCCCTATAAGATGCCAATTTACAGGTTTAGAAATATTTTCAAACTTTTCACATAATTCCTGCACCTTGTTTTCTCCATATTCAATTACACCATATGTCATTAATTCTTCTATGTCAGATAATGGTTTTGTTTTACTTACAGCTATTAAAGTGACTTCATTAACATTCCTTCCCACTTTATCACAAGCTGTTTTTATATTTGATGTTACATTATCAAGATTATCTTTTAGCATATATTCACACCGCCTTAATATATTATCTGATTTTCATGTACTTTTGATGAATCAAGAATTATATTATCATATATATTTAACCATTCATCACTTTTTACAAGTGCAAAATCATCTATTGTTTTTAATATGGTTACCATCCTAAATTCAGCTATTCCACGATTTGCAGAATATACACCATCTATACTGATTCTTGGTATAAGCGATACAGCCAGACTTTCATTGGTATCAATATTGAGTATTACATCTGTATCATCAAATGCAAGAGGATCAACATAACAATATTCATCATCTGTCATATAGATAATAGGTGTAACCTGCTTTATGGTTACTTCATTGTCTTCCCCCATAACCTGAACATTAAGTTTTATGTTGCTGCTTTGATTTCCACCACCTGAAAGAAATGAAACCGGTATCTGAAATACTTCCTTCTTAGTGATTGCAGATACGGGTACCTTAAGTCCGGAATCTCCCTCAAGAATTATCTCAACAGTAACAAATCTTTCAGACATAAAGTTAAGCATATATTTATCTAACGATATATTAAGATATTTCCCGTCTGAACTGTTTATTATATCAAACGGCATACTAATATTATACGATGAATTGTTTATTTTAAAATTAAGTCTTGCTCCTTCTTCATTATATACCGAATTAATAGATGCCGCCTGATCATCTGTTATAGGTAGAATTATATTCCATTTTTCACTTG
>JAFUEG010000155.1 GCA_017464045.1 Lachnospiraceae bacterium | reverse complement strand
CGATTATCTTATGTTTGTGGATGCTGATGATTACCTGGTAGATGATATAGATGCTCTTCAAAGAATTTGGGATGTAACTGAGGAGTATCAACCAGATGTAGTTAGATTTCTATTTGAGGGCGATGTGTATAATGCAGACACGACATCTGATAAATACACAAACAAGATATTTCCGATATTAAATCATGGTATGCGTAATGAACTATTTGCGCATTACTCCTTAAGACGTGGATGTTGGGATAAACTGTATAAAAGACAGATGGTAATGCAATGTCATTTAAGATTCCCCGAAGGGCTTATTGACGAGGAGTCAGGGTTTGTTATCCCAGCATACTTCTGTTTGCATGAGATACTCTTTGTAAATAAAGTTCTATATCATTATACAGATAACCCATTTGGGACTTGCGGTAAAATGAATCGGCCAGGCAACTTCTCGTTTTATCATCGTACTGATAACAAAGTTGTATGGTGGGAACTCTATCACCAATTCCTTAAGAATCAGCTTACAACAAATTACGAGCTGGTAGAGTGGGTGTTCATAATGAATTACTATTTCGCCACACAGACTCTCAATAAACAAAGGGGCATGCCTTGTGATGAGACTGAATTAGAGCAAATGGCTGAAAATGTATTAACTTTGTTCCCAAATTGTATGAGTCATGAGCGATTTAAGAATATTGAAGACTCGGATACATATCCGAATATTTCTTTATTAAGAAAGGAGAAATAAAATGGCTAAATCAAAATATCATTACAATTGACCAGTTTACGGATGCGGTAAATATGTTTGTGACTGGGAAGGATACACATGGGCTCCAACTGAAACTAAAGCCTTAGCAAATCTTAGCTTTAGATTTAAGACGGAATCTAATTTAGTACCTGGCACCAAAATAGACCTTGACCCTGATTACTTATCAGAATCTACGGCTATTTGGGATATGGACGAGGTTGATGATCAATATCATCAGATGACATTACAGGAGGTATTTGGAATATGAGTGATAAAATGCATTTTATTGATAAGCAGGATACACTGTATACACAGCAGGGTACTTATGTTTGCTTGGAGAAACTGAAAGAGCTTTTGGATGCGGATAGTGTAGGTATAACTGTTCAAAATATCTATAGAGATAGTTGCGATTATGTTATACATTTGAATGCTTGTAAAAGAGCAGTTAATGGAGCACGAATAGATAGTAAAAAGTACGACATATATAAGGAGGATTAAAATGAAGAGAAATTTATTGAACGACATTTTCCCTAAGAATGAACTCGAGGAAGAGGAATTAGAGGAATTTGAATCATTACAGAGGGAACTCAAAGAACTTAAAGAAGATGACGATACATTAATAGAAGATGGTTATGAGCCGGATATTGATATACCAGATGCGCCGATCGTACCTGAGTGGAGTCCGAATCCAGGACAGGTAAAAGCTATGACAAAGGAGCTTAAGGAAATGAACCAGGCAATAATAGAGAACTTGGAGAATGATAGTACAGCAATAGAAAAGGAGATCAAAATGGATGAGATGTCAAACATGGAGAAAGAAGAACTCAAGGATCGTTTTGGCGGTATGAAGCCAGCTGAGAAAGAGATTTTCTTGCATAGGCTTAGCACCAGTGAACTTTATGAGGAACTTGGTCGTAGGTTAAGAAAGGCTGATAAGTTTGCTAACTTGCTTGAAGGTATTGTTAACGATTATAAAGAGGAGGATTAAAATGGGTAGATTTAATGGATACATATGTGATACATGCGGAAAAATAATAGATAAGACTAGTGCTTTCAATAGCGACGTATATATAATTAAAAAATATGATGTATTTGAAACTTCTCCTCTTTGGAAAAGGTTTGTACCGGATAAGACAATCATATGTCGTAATTGCTATCAGTATTGCATAGAATTTATAAAAAAGGAGGGTAAATAAAATGGTCGAGGTTTTAGTTCCAGCACCGAGAAATATAATGCTTTGTAATCATTGTGGGGCAGTATTATCATTTATAAGGTGGTTAGATTGTAATAAAGATGGCGACAAAATGTTTATAACTTGCCCGTCATGTCATTTGAGAGTCTATTTATCTAATATAGATCTTACTCCTGGAGGTGTTCAAAATGACAAATCTAGAACGAATTAGAGGGATGCCTATTGAAGAATTCATTACATTCTTAAAATACTGTGACTTTACGAATAATTACCCGATAATTGAGGGCAGACGATTCTATACACATGAGGAGCTTTTAGAATGGTTTGCTGAGGAAGTGAAACCTTATCCTCAAGCTTACAGTAATTGTGGTTTTTCAGATATGAATCTTAAATGAAGGAGGTATTTTTATGCCTATTGAAGATTATATTATTAAATATATTACTATTTTAATGATAGTATATTTTATTAGTTTATCTTTTGAAATGTTTTTGGTGTAATGTTCAATAGATAAAATAAAAGATGAACTAGAAATAATTCAACGAATATTGAAAAAGGAGAATCAAAATGACAGTAAGAAAGATGGTTGAAGAGCTGCAGGATTATGCTAATGCTCAGTATGTTCAGAGCGATAAAGATTTCTTTATGGAGGCGGCAACAAAATTGGATGTATATTTTCATCATAATGGGTTGGGTATGCCTGGCACAAAAATCTTTGATGACCTCTTAGAGGATATGAACGATTATTATGATATGCAGGAGGAGTATTTAATGTTGTTTACAGACGCTGACGATAATGCAACACGAAGTGCATATATATGCATCGGTATGCAAAAGATGATGCAATTTGTTGAGGAGTATTCAAAAAGCTTCATAACAAAGGAGGATTAAAATGATACAGTATACAATATGGATAAAAACTGATACAATATTTCCTAAAAAGATAAAAGTTATAGCTGATACTTGGCGCCCCTCTAACCTAAATGATGATATGATAGTTTTTATAAAAGATGAGGTTGGGCTATATTGGGTATCAGTTAAGGACCTTATTGCAATTAAAAAGGAGGTTATAGCATGAGCAAAAAATATTGTATAATATTTGAACCAGATACAGATGAATTTACTTGTCTTAATTGTCCGGCACATGCTGAAGAAGAGCCAGGCCATACATATTGTGCAGCAGACCCTCATCTTACATACATCGATGACCCGTCAAAAAGACCCGAGTTTTGTTTAGCAAGACCTTTACCGCCTCGTATACCTCAAAATGCATATGACTTTGAGAACTATACAAATGGCATTGCTAAAGGTAATAATGATGTGCTAGACCAACTTGAGGGTAAGCATGGGGAATACGACCCGGAGGTTGATAAGGTATGAGGATATTACTATTTGTATTTATGTGTATAGGACTCGCTATGCTCTTAGGTGGTATATTAGGTGTAGCGTTCCGATATATGGAAGATAACAGTGATTTTATAAGTTTAAAAAAGAGAGACCAGTTATTAAGGAGAGCAAATGAACTCAAGAGACAAAATACAGATGCTAGCCCGTACTATGATGGAGAAGTATAACCATGGTTTAGACTTTATTAAAAATGATCCTGGAACTGAGAACTTTTATGACCAATTTTCCGGGCAATTCTTTAAATCGAATAAAGCTACTATTCTCGCTGCTGAACTAGCAGTTAATAGAGAACTAAATCATTGTGGTCAATGTAGTATTAAGGTATATTATAATATATTAGGCATACCTTATAAAGGCGAGGAATATGAATGGCAAATATGTGATGAATACACATGGGTTGAGTTTGATCACATATATGTGGATTACGAATCGGCACTCCCAACTTATCATTTGATAGTTATGCTACCCGAACCATTCGCCCGAAAAACATAGCTTATTATAGGAGGATAATAGTGTTGTTAAAAGCCACAACGATATAATAAAAGAGCTAAAGGAGATTCGCTGAAAAATGCGTAGCATGAGCAAACAAAATAATCTCGCGGTTTGATTGAGCCGAACACGTAAATTAATCACTATTATCTTCCATTATTTTTTTTTTCATTAAAGAAAGGAGAATTAGAAATGAAAAAAGAACTGATGGAACTGTCAACAAAAGTAACGGACTTTGCTAAGCAGAATGAGCCAGCTATACTCACAGGTATGGGCGTAGCAGGTTTATTCGTAACGGTCGTAATGGCTTATAAGGCAAGTCCAAGAGCTCATGAGATTATTAAACAGCATCAGGCAAATGTTCAAAATGGAGCTGACAAGAAAGAAGAGACAAAGCAGTTAGTAAAAGAAGTTGTGCCAGTGGTATTACCGACTGTTGGAATGGCTGTAGCAACTAGTGCAGCAATTATTGGCGCTCATACGGTCAACTCAAAGCGTATAGCAGTATTATCTGCAGCTTACTCAATGTCTGAGAGTGCTCTAAAAGATTATCAAAATAAGATGATTGAGATATTAGATGAGAAAAAAGTATCCAAAATCAAAGAGAGTATAAGTCAGGATAAAGTTGACAAAAAGAACATAGACACATCTAATCTTAATTCTCAGGATGTGATCATAACCGGAGATGGTGATGTATTGTGCATGGACCACTACTCAGGACGATTATTCAGATCTAATGCACAAAAGATAGGCCAGGCGGTAAATGAGTTGAGTGCAGATTTACAGACTGATATGTATGTTAGTTTGAATGATTTCTACGATAAACTCGGGCTAGCCTCAGTACCTATGGGTGATGACTTCGGATGGAATATCGATGATCTTGCTCGTGGTCAGTTGGATATATCAGTAACGGCATGCCTTACGAGAGATAAGCAGCCTTACTTAATGGTATTATACGATGTGTCACCAAGAGAAGATTATAGGAGGTTACATTAATGCGTGAATATATACCACAGATTATAATGATAGCTATATTTGCTATGAATTTTACTATAAATTTAATGAAACATGGTCAACCAAGACAAATATAATGTATTTAGTGTTATAATAGGTACAAT
>JAFUEG010000154.1 GCA_017464045.1 Lachnospiraceae bacterium | reverse complement strand
GTTTTATTCGGATGTAATTATAGATGAATCCAAGAAAATGAATCAGATGGTTCAAAAATTAATCACTCTTAATGAAATAGAATTTGGAAATTTCAATATTAAGATTGAGAGATTTGATATTGTTGAACTTATAAAGGGAGTGCTTAATTCAACTAAAATTCTAACCAATGAGGCTAATATAAAAATCGTATTCGAAGAAAACGGACCTGTATATGTCTGGGCAGATGAATTTATGATTGAGGAAGCTTTTACAAATTATCTCACAAATGCCCTGCATTATGTATGCGATGACGGAACAATTAAAGTTTATTTTGAACGAAAGGAAGATATATTAAGGCTTTGTGTATATAATCAGGGTAATAAAATCGCAGATGAGGATATAGATAAGCTGTTCATTAAATTTTATAAGTCCGATAAGTCAAGGAGCAGGGAATATGGAGGTAATGGAATCGGACTTTCGATAGTTGCGGCTACCATGCAGGCACATGGCAAGGAGTACGGAGTATATAACGTAGATGACGGAGTTGTATTTTATTTTGATTTAGATATTAATATGCCTTGCTGATATAAAAAAAAAGTGGTAAAATATTATAGGTTGTACATTTTGGTATGTGCGGAGGAATATAATGAAAAAATATATAGCAATAAGCTTTGTTTTTGTAATGCTGATTTCTTTTACGGGATGTACAAAAACTATTGAGCTCACTGATGAGGAACAATATCTGGTCGCTGAGTATGCGGCTGAGCTTTTGCTAAAGTATGATAGGAATATTGACACCAAATATTACTCAGATGATAAAAAAACTGCTGCAGAGACCAGGACTACTGAAGAGATAACTACGGAGATAGTATCAACTGAGGAGATAACTACAGAGACCACTGAGGTTCAGGTTTCAACAGAGGAACTTCAGGAGGAAACAACTGAAGCCACAGAGGTAGCCGAAGATGATATTACCACTCAGGCAGAAACTGATAATGTTGATTTATCAGGAAATAATGCAGATAAGAGCTTTGATATAGCTGCATTTGCGGGAATAAATGAGGTGTCGGTTAAGTATTCATATTATATGATAGCAGAGGAGTATCCTTCAATGGATCATGATGGAGTTGCGATAACAATAGAAGCACCCAATGGATATAAACTTCTGGTACTTAAGTTCAATATGGAAAATAAAACAGGTGATGACCAGTACATTGATTTATACAGTAAGGACTTGGAGTACAGTATAATCATAAATGACAGTAAATCAGCAAAGCAGATGCTTACGATTTTAATAGATGATTTATATACTTATCAGGGAACTGTCGAAGGCAATATGTTTGAAGAGGTCGTTCTTTTATTCCAGGTGTCTGATGGGGTTGCTGAAGAAATTGATAAAGGCAGCTTAAAGCTGAGAGTTACAGACAGCAGTAATAACAGTACCATAATTAATTTAGATTAATATAATGCAGGGAGGTTAACATATGGATACAAATATTTTATTAGAAAGTGGAACTAATGAACTTGAGGTTTTAGAGTTTGTCATAAGGGGAAACCATTATGGAATTAATGTTGAAAAGGTACGTGAAATTCTTACATATCAGGAGGTAACTCCGATTCCTAATTCACATCCTTGCATAGAAGGAATATTTATGCCGAGAGAAGACATTATTACGGTCATAGATTTGTTTGCCGCTCTTGGTTTTGAAAATGATGACAGAAAAAATAATTTCTTTATAGTAACTAATTTTAATAATCTTAATATTGCATTTGACGTAGAGGCTGTTCTTGGTATAAACAGAGTATCATGGACAGACGTTGTAAAGCCGGATGCATCAGTAAGCGGTCCGGGTTCCGGAGTGGCTACGGGTATTATCAAGAAGGAAAAGAACCTTTTGATAATCCTTGATTTTGAGAGAATCGTTGAGGAGATTTGTCCTGAGACAAGTCTTAAGGTATCACAGCTTGAAGCTCTTGGAGAAAGAGAAAGAAATGAAATACCTATACTTATCGTTGAGGACTCACTTATGCTTTGCCAGCTTATCAAGGATTCCTTAACCATGGCAGGATATACCAAGCTTACAGTTAAAAATAACGGTCAGGAGGCTTGGGACTTCCTTTCGGAGCTTAAGAAAAATAATGGTGTGGACTATGGTGTTAAATGTGTCATAACAGATATAGAGATGCCTCTTATGGATGGTCATCATCTTATAAAGCTTATCAGAGAAACCGAGGGCTTAAAACATCTTCCTATAGTAATTTTCTCATCACTTATAAATGATGATATGAAGAGAAAGGGTAATCTGCTTGGGGCAAATGAGCAGATTAGCAAGCCGGAAATCGGAAAACTCGTAAGTGTACTTGACCATCTTATCGGCAGCAGTATATACGAAAAATAATTTTTGTAACGGAGTGTATCTTGGGTGTGTCACGGAGACGGTTCTCTGTGACACATTTTATCTAACTCCGACAGTATATAAAAAATGTACACGCATGGCACGTGTTACTTAACGCCATGCTTAGTACATTTTTTATATACTGTCTATTTGGTTTAAAGTAGTGTGTCACAGAAAATCATCTTTGTGACACACTTGTTATAAATTAAATATGTTATATGTTAGGAGAAAAAATTATGAAGTTAAATGAATTGGGCTTAAATAAAGAAGATATAAAGAATATGTATGATACATATTTTTATGAGACCTTTAAGAGGTTTGATTTTATCGCGGAAGGTGGACATGATGCTTATCTTGTGGATGAAACCGGTAAGGAATATCTGGATTTTATGGCTGGTATAGCCGTAAACAGTGCAGGACATTGTAATCCTAAGGTGGTTGAGGCTATAAAGGCTCAGTGCGAGACACTTATACATGCCTCCAATTATTGTTATACTATACCGCAAGGTATGCTTGCCAAGCTTATATGTGAGAGCATAGGCATGGAAAAAATATATTTTCAAAATTCCGGAGCTGAGGCCAATGAGGTTATGATGAAGCTTGCAAGAAAATACGGTAAGGATAATTATGGTCCGAATCGTTATAAAATTGTGACTGCCTCAAACAGCTTTCACGGAAGAACCCTTGCAACGCTTGCTGCAACAGGTCAGCCGGGTTCTGCAATACTGCATAATTACGATCCGTTTATCCCAGGTATAACCTATGCCGAGTATAAAAAAGAAGCATATCT
>JAFUEG010000153.1 GCA_017464045.1 Lachnospiraceae bacterium | reverse complement strand
TGTTGAGCTTTCTTATAAGGGAAAGGGAGGATATCTTGATATTGCTTATATCGAAGGAGGGGGATTTAATGCGGTAGACGGATTAAAGCCTGATGAATTGGGAACGCTTTCGGATGACTTTTATGAATATAATTCTTCGGGAGAAAAAGGGGTTTATCCTTGTGTTATAAGCAGAAAGCTTATGGATTTTTATAATCTCGTGGTGGGTGAAAGGATAACCTTTACCAATATCAAGGATGAGGCGGGAAATATTCTTACGTTTGAGATAGCCGGTATTGTGGAGGAGGAAGGCTTTGATGATTATACATGGTATAAGAGCCTTACGGATATTTCGCTTACAATATATACGGATGAGGTTTCCTTTGACGAGATAGCGGAGGGCTTTAACTTTAATGCCATCGTCTGTGAAAACTATGAGCTTATAGACTACAGATATATCAATCCGCAAAATGCTGAAACGATTCTTGATTATATTGAACAGTTTCATGAAAGAGATGAGAAGCTTGATGAAAATATATCCGTAGTTTTAAAAAACTATATGGTTTCAAGAAGAACTGTTAAAACCATACTCTATGTGATTATCATACCGCTTTTGATACTGATGATTATATTTATATCGATGATTTCCGTAAGGATAGTTGATTCCGAAAGAACGGAAATTGCAGCCTTAAGAAGCAGAGGACCTTCATCGGCAAAAATACTTAAAATGTATGTATTTCAGGTGATATTTCTTTCTTTATTTGCTTATATTTTCGGAATTTTACTTGGTTACGGGCTTTTCAAAATTGCGGGAAGGGTAGACGGCTTTTTAAGTATCTCGGGAAATATAAAGGTATATGATTCATTTACCTATGATGCGTTTATCTATGCCTTATTTGGTGCTTGTTTATCCGGGATATTGCAGCTTATTCCTGTAATATTTACATACAAGGATACGGTACTTGACATAAAGCATAAAAAAATGGCAAAGCTTAAGAAACCGGGTTGGGAGAGAGGCTTTGTGGATGTTATATTGCTGCTTGTATCTTCATACATGATATATGATTTTAATAAGCAGCTTGAAGCCATGAGACTTAATACGCTTTCCGGTAAGGGACTTGATCCTATGATTTTTGTATCATCGACCATTTTTATGGTTGCTGTCGGGTTACTGTTTTTAAGAGTACTCGGTTACACTTTAAGGCTTTTTTTCAAATTATATAATAAGAGATTAAAACCTGCGGATCATGCTGCATTTTTACAGGTGATAAGGAACAGGAAAAAGAGCGATGTTATATCAGTATTTATGGTAATAACCATAGCTTCAAGTATATTTAATGCAACAGTTGCGCGAACGGTAAATGATAATCTTAATGAAAGAATCAGATATAATGTGGGAACAAATCTTGTTTATAAGGAAAAATGGAAGGTTAAGCTTGCCGGGATGGTTCCACCGTTAAAATGGAGATATGATGAACCAGAATATGATATTTACAATAATCTGGTTAAGGAAGGTTATGCAAACAGCATTACAAAGGTTATCAGGGATGATAAGGCGACGGCACAGTTTAACAATAAAAAGCTTGAGGATGTTACCCTGCTTGGTATAAATACCAAGGAATTCGGTGAGACAGCATTTTTAAAGGACGGACTTACAGATATCCATTGGTTTAATTACTTAAATAATCTGGCAGTCAAAACTAACGGAGTGATAATATCGAAAAATCTTGCCGAGTATTATTCCGTTAAGGAGGGTGACACCATAGGCTGCTTACGGTATCCGCCACCGGAGGCATTGGATAAGGAGGGCTTTACATCGGCTTATTTTGAGGTGGTAGGGATAGTAGATGCTTTTCCGGGATATAAGCAGTATGAAAGCTATGCGGATGAGGATGGTAACATAGTCGAGAAGGAAAGCTATCTTATGGTTATTAATTATGCAAATGCAGTTAGTGTATATGGTATTACTCCTTATGAACTTTGGATAAGTACAGATAATGCGGACAGGACAAGAAGCTATCTGGACGAAAGACTCGCAGAACAAAAAAGGGATAGAGAGTATTATATAAATCTCGATGAGGAGATAGTTTCTATGAATAGCTCGGCGGTTATACAGATAACCAACGGACTTTTTACAATTAATTTTTTGCTGTCGATTTTGCTTTCGGTAATCGGATTTTTGATATTTCAGATTACGGAGCTTCGTGACAGGCAGAGTCTTTTTGGAGTTTACAGGGCTATGGGCATATCCATGAGGGAGATTAACCGTATGCTTTTTATAGAGGTTTTTGGAGTGCTTTTTTCCGGAATACTCGCAGGAGCATTTTCGGGATTTATTACAACGATACTTTATATAAGAATTTTCTCAACGGTTTATCTGCCGCAAAGACACAATGTTCCTGTCAGTATCTATACGGATGTGTGGGATTTTATGAGACTTGGAATTATACTGATAATTACCTTTGCGATATGCTTTGCGATTATAAGGCGAATAGTGAAAAAGCTTAAGATTACAGAGGTAATAAAGCTCGGAGAGGATTAGGATTTTTGATATGGATGATAAGGATGTTATTTTAAAGCTTAATAATGTATCCAAAAGCTTTTTACTTCGAAGCGGTGAAAGGCTTGAGGTCATAGATAATATGAGTCTTTCATTTCCTTTGGGACAGCTCGTGATTATCAAGGGTAGATCCGGTTCAGGCAAGACTACACTTCTTAACATAATGGGAGCGCTTGATAATGATTACAGCGGAGAGGTTATATTTGACGGACGTAATCTGAATACGCTTAAGGAAGAAGAAAGAGAAAAGATTAGAAGGTGCGAAATGGGCTTTGTATTTCAGTCTGTTGCACTTATTCCTATTATGACTGCGTATGAAAATGTTGACTTTGCACTTAGAACTGTCGGTATGACCGATGACAGAGAGGATAAGATAAAGGAAGCATTGGAGCTGGTCGGACTTTCAGACAGAGCCACTCATTTTCCGTTTCAGCTATCGGGTGGAGAGC
>JAFUEG010000152.1 GCA_017464045.1 Lachnospiraceae bacterium | reverse complement strand
TCTGCTGTATCTTATAGTTATATACTATCTGTGGAAAGCAATTTATGCTTCCTCAAATACAGATGTTGTAAATGGTATGACATTTTCAGATACTCTTATATATCTTGTTTTGGCTACTGCACTTTTTAACTTTATGGAAATGTATACTGTCTGGGAGATAGGAAGGAATATCCAATCCGGAAAGATTGTGCTTGATTTGCTTAAGCCGATGAATTACAGAAAATATCTTTTCTGGTCATATTCGGGGAGCTTTATCACTCAATTTTTCTTTACTTTTCTTCCTACTTTTATTATTGTAACATTTGTTACACATGGAACAATAAAGATTGGTGTAAATCTGCTGTTTTTTATAGTATCAGTCATTATGGCTGTTTCCATTAATTACAGTATAGATTTTATCGTTGGAACAATATGTCTTTATACGGAATCAATCTGGGGTATAAATATAATGAAACAGGTAATAGTACTGCTTCTATCAGGAGCAACAATTCCGATTGCCTTTTTCCCGGGCAAACTAAAAACAGTCGTATATTATCTGCCTTTTCAGTCTATCTACAATTCGCCCCTTTCCATATTATTGGATAAAGACCCGAGTGTAAACTCTGTTATAAACATTCTTGGAGTTCAATTGATATGGTGTGTTGTAATGATGATAATAAGTAAACTATTCTGGAAGATTTCTATCAGGCAGATTACCGTCAACGGAGGCTGAAAATATGGAAAAAAAACGTTTAGGATTTTATCTTAAAATATATCGTAAAATTCTTGCTCAGGATATAAAAAGTAAAATGAGTTATCGTGCTGATTTTATTATATCAACCTTAGGAATGATATTTACCAATATTGCAGGTTTTATCAGCTTTTGGATACTATTCCGTAACTTTCCGTCCATCAACGGATGGGATTATTACGAAATGTTGTTTTTATACGGATTTTCTCTTATTTCGCTCACTCCTGTACAATGTTTTTTTGATAACAACTGGAGTCTCAGGCAAAATGTTTATTCCGGAGATTTTATCAAATACTGTTTCCGTCCCATAAACCTTTTCTTTTATTATCAATCAGAGGTGTTTGATATAAAAGGCCTCGGACAGTTTGCTTTTGGTATAGGAACGCTTATTTACTCTTGGCACAAGATAGGTCTTCCTTTTACATTCTTTATGATTGTTAAAATAATAATATTTTTATTTACTGCATCCCTTATTATGATAGCACTACAAAACGCTGCTGCTGCAACTTGTTTTTGGATACAAAACTCATTTTATGTACTGGATTTGACATTCCGTTTTAAAGATTATGCGAAATATCCTATTACCATATTCAGTCCGGTATTTCGTTTCATATTTACTTTTGTTATGCCAATTGCATTTATTGCATACTATCCAAGCCTTGTTATACTTCGTCCACATGAAGTGCCGATATTATCATGGCTTTCACCTGTCATTGGAATACTTTTCTTTTTGGCAAGCTACAAATTTTGGATGTTTGGTGCAATGAAATATAACGGAACAGGCTCATAAAAAACTTAGATTTTGGGAGGAATTATTTATGGATTTAATAGATTTACATGTACATTCAAATGCTTCAGACGGCTCACTTACGCCGAGCGAGGTAGCGGATGAGGCTATCCGTATGGGACTTAAGGCTATCGCACTTACCGACCACGACACAGTTGACGGCATACCTGAGATACTTGAATATACAAAGGATAAAGATTTAGAAATTGTACCCGGAATAGAGGTTTCCTGTTATTATAAAAAACGCGAGATACACATACTCGGATTTTATATAGATTATGAAAATGAAAACCTCCAAAAAGAACTTAATTTCCTAAAGGAGCAAAGAGAAAACCGCAATATTAAAATGGTTGAACTTATGCAGAAAGATGGTCTTAATGTAACTATGGAAAAACTTCTGCACGGTAATCCTGACAGCGTAATAACACGTGCACATTTCGCCAGAGTTTTAGTCGAAGAAGGAATATGTAAAGACAAAGAAGCAGCTTTCAGAAAATATATAGGTGTCGGCTGCAAATACTACCTTCCTAAGCCACAGGTGCCTTGCGAAAAGGCTATGGACATACTTAACAAATATGCTAAGTGTTCTTTTTTGGCACACCCCCTTTTGTATCACTTTGGCTATGCACAAATAGAAGAATTAGTTGACTATCTGAAAACTCTCGGTCTTACCGGAATTGAGGCTTATCACTCTTCTAATAACACATACGAAAGTGACAAGCTACGCTCCATCGCACTTCACCACGATTTACTTATATCCGGCGGTTCCGACTTCCACGGGGTTGTAAAACCGAATATCCAGATGGGTAAAGGTCGTGGCGGCATGAAGATTCCAATGCGACTGCTGGATGAAATAAAGAAAAGAGGTTAGCAACGATGGTTGCTAACCTCTTTATTAATTTCATTTTAAAATCTAGAACTTACCTGCCTTTGCTGCCTCTTCGATAGAAACTGCAACTGCAACAGTCATACCAACCATAGGGTTGTTACCTGCACCGATAAGTCCCATCATCTCTACGTGAGCAGGAACTGATGAAGAACCTGCGAACTGTGCATCTGAATGCATACGTCCTAAGGTATCAGTCATACCGTATGAAGCAGGACCTGCTGCCATGTTATCAGGATGAAGTGTACGTCCTGTACCACCACCTGAAGCAACTGAGAAGTACTTCTTACCCTTCTCATTACATTCCTTCTTGTAAGTACCTGCAACCGGATGCTGGAATCTTGTAGGGTTAGTTGAGTTACCTGTGATAGATACGTCAACGCCTTCCTTCCACATGATTGCAACACCTTCAGGTACTGAATTAGCACCGTAGCAGTTAACCTTAGCACGAAGTCCGTCTGAATAAGACTTACGTGAAATCTCTTTTACTTCATTTGTATATGGATCATATTCAGTCTCAACAAATGTAAATCCGTTGATACGTGAGATAATCTGTGC
>JAFUEG010000151.1 GCA_017464045.1 Lachnospiraceae bacterium | reverse complement strand
TGTCTATAAATGAAGCAGTATTTTCCATATGAAGAATTATATGTCCGATTTCATGAGCAAGTGTAAATATTTCTCTTGATAAGCGACTGCTGCTGTTTATATAAATAATAATATCCTTATCCTTCTTCAGTACAAATCCCAAATCCCCGTTTGTACCATTTGGATATCTCAGAAGTTTATATCCGCATCTATCACACTCTTTGAATAAGTCAATAATCCCATATCGTCTTACTTTAAATTTTTCTCTGAAATCATCTGCTTTTATTCTAATTTCCTGTCTTCTTTTATTTAACATCATAAGCCTCCTTTATTCGTTATGATTTTGTTGGAGCTTCTCATATAAATGCTTATTAGCATATAATAAATCAATCATTTCGAATATTTTTTCTGATGACCCGTCTGCCTCTGTACTTCTATATTCAACTGCCGGTGTTTCATCCAAAACCTTTGTTATATCTCCAACTGAAACATCCAAAATCTTTGATATTTTAAAGAGCAATTCAAGGGTTATATTATTAGTTCCACTTTCAATCCGTGCGTATTTCTGTCTGCTTATCCCAATTTGATCAGCAATTTGTTCCTGAGTAAAATGTCTTGCAATTCTTATTGATTTAATGCGATTTCCTAATAATTCATTCATAACATTTCCTCCCGTATACTTTATATATTTATACTACTCATATTATTCTATATTGTCAACAAAATGTTTTATTATTATAACATCAATGCCGATATATGTTATATCTCTATAACATATATCGGCATTTTATTTGTAATACTATTATCTTTTTTTACACCTTTTTCCCATTCTTTCTATCCCTTTTCGTCCCCCCTACCCCTTTCTTTCTTCAAATCTCCACTTCTGCTTTATCTCAGGGTACTTGACTCTGTCCACCTCACTCATAAACATCTCGTAAGGTCTTGCATAGATGCCAAAGTTATCATAAAGTGCCTGATATATCATCATAGGCTCCTTGGTTTCGGTATGCTCAGCAACACCTATTATTCTGTACAGATATTTATTGGCGCTTAGCTCTGCATCATCTAAGGTCTCTCTCTTAAAATGCTGCACTATATCACCCGGGTTGAATTTTCTTTCTTCCATCATTCTTACCTCACTTTTTTATCATCTTACATTAATTTGGCAAAACCACATCTTTTATAAAGCGCTACCTATATATCTTTATAACTTAAAATATGAGCTATGCCATTTGGCACAGCTCATATCATTTTTTATATTTTTATAACATTCTAAAATGCATTTACAAACGGATAAGGTTTTTCGTCTATTATGTTTCCATCCTTATCAACAAGTCTGAACAATGTAATGTAGAATCCATACTGTGGCTGCCATACAGTCCAAAGTGTCTTTCCTTCAGCCGCGGTAGAACCTGCCGGAAGTTTTACGGATACAGAGTGTACCCATGGGGTAGGTGAACCTGCTGCCACCAAAGAAAGATCCATTACATACATCTCATAGTGATATTCCTGGTTAGGATTATCATAAGTCTCAAAACCTATAAGATATCCTCCGCCTTTATCCTCATCATAAGGCATCTGACATATCTGCTGGATGTATGGGTGATATCCATGTTCCTGATATCCGTAATCAGGATGATCATAGTCGGAAAGATCTGCTACATATGTTCCTGTTGAATCAGGATTTCCAGGTACTCTATACTGTACAGCAAGATAATAATCACCATATTTATCAGGCTTAAATGAAACCCACTCATTATTAAGCTGCCAATCAGATACTGTTTCCCATTTTGCGTTAGGATCGCCCTTATATAATGAAATCCAGCAATACTCTACATCTAACGGCTCACCCGTAGTAGTTTTGGTTACCATTCCGGCAAAGTAGCCATCTTTGGTCTCACTTGCGATATAGATACCGCCTGCTTCATAATCAACTGCATTGGTAGTAGGTGCTGCAATTGCAAAATCTTTTGTAACTGCTCCGCCTGACTTATCATTTCCCGGTACTCTGTATTCACATTTAAGTGTATAATTACCATATCCGGATGGTTTCCATGTAAGCATTTCATCATTTAATGTCCAGTTCTTTAATAATGTCCAGCTATTTGCTCCCATTGGACTGACTGACCATTTGTATTCTATATCAAGCTTAGAATTTTCAGGTACGGTAGTAAGACCCGCCTTTACCTCATTTACAGTTGCTGTTGCAACGTTTATACTTGCTGACTCAACATTTTCGTCAGTGTCTTCTGTACTGTAGGTTATATAATCCGTCCACTTTGACAATCCAAGTGTTGTAAGACATGCCTTTACATAAGCATTGTTTGAATCCTTGTTCATGTATTTAAATACATTATAAGCCTTTTTATGACTTCCGTCGGCATTTACTATACCAAGGTTATAACCTTCATGTATATCAGAAGAACTATCCATCCATGATGAGAATATAACGGCATCAACCATATCATCTCTGTCACCTGCATAGTATGTATATGCAATCATGGCTGCCTGCTCATCTTCACCAAGATTTTTTGAGTCATAACTCTGCTCGGAAAGGATTATACGATGTGACGTACCATATTTACTCTTAACATATCCAGTAAGCTGTTCGAGGTTTACACCACAGACAAAGCTTGTATCTGCATCATGACGAAGCCATGTTCCTGCCTTCTTTGAAAGCATGGATGTCTTCATGTTAGGTGGATATGCATGGAATGCTATGTTCCATTTTTTACTGCCTTCATAACCTGCAAATGAATCAAGGAAATCCTTTGTAGGTATACCGTCGCCGCCGTTATCGTTCTGCCAGTTATGTGTAAGTGATATATAAAGCTTTGAATATGGTGATTCATCCTGTATAGCCTGATACATAAGATCAAAAGTCTGTACACATAAAGTTACATTTGTAGCTTTATCTGATGTTCCCGTATAGTTATATTTTGTTGGTACATTTACCTCGTTACCAACTATCCAGTTCTCAACAAAATCCTGTGAATAGCTGAATTTATCAGCAAGGTAGTGGAAAGTTGCTGCAAGCTGCTGGCTGGCTGCAGCATCACCTGCATTAAGTGCAGTGAAATATGAGGCATTGTACTCATTTCCAAGTAATGCACCCGGATATATAAGATTTCTTAATTCCGGATCCGCACCTGTATTATAAGTGTTACCAACTGCATCTGATGTCATTGTCGGCAAAAGCAAAACAAGTGTTACGGTTTTACCTTCATCTACAAGTTCTCTGACTCTCCACTCATAAAAGATTAAAAAGTCATTATAATGGAATTTATATGTACTTCCATTATATGTGTAAAGCTCCGGTTCTGCCGTTCCTTTATTTTTTTCAGTATAGATTACCTTGGACAAATCAAGGTTCAAGAGAACATGGTCAACTCCAAGAGAATCCGGATCAGAATCTCTTATTGCTGAATCTCTGTCTCTCCACTCAGTACCCTGAATACCCTTCTTAGTTGCTGCCTTTCCTACATCTGCAGAAGTTGCAGGTGTGTAATCGGTTGCAGGATTAAAGGTTTCATTGATATCTGATAAAGCCTTTATATCCTCTTCCTCTTCGAACTCTGAGGTATCTTCTATTTCTTGCTGTTCATCAACGTAGATTTCCGGTTCTTCTGTCGCAACAAATGCTGCATCTTCTTCAGATACCTGTTCTTCCGTCTCAACATATATATCTTCGTCAATCTCTTCTGCATTAGAAGATACGGAAGGTATATATGGAACCATGAGAAGTATAACCGTTAAAAGCATGGCAATAAATCTCTTACTTGTCTTTTTCATCCTACTCATTTCCTTTCTACATATATTCTAATATTATTGTTTTCCCCCGAAAACGTATAAATATTTTATCATTTTCAGAGTAATATGTCCATACAAACATATCAATACACTAATAAAAATTATACAAATTTTTTCTATCTATCCTTTAGCTTTTCTTTGTATAAACTATATGCTGTTTTCCATGATTTATAATAATTATCATCTCTGTGATCGACCAGTATTCCCATCTTATTCATATAAGCACCCAGATAATCCGATACTTTTTTTGCTCCCCAGTAATTAACATGATTTCCCTTATCTTTAGTCTCGGTTGCCCAATCTATATCAAGGTCATTGTCTATGTTAAAATCCAGAAATTCCAGTTCTTTTGACTTTGCAAGATCTTTTACAATCTTATATTTAGAATAACTCCAACTCTTTTGACTTGGTACGGCAAGCAAAACAAGCTCTACATCGTTTTTTTCACACAACTCTATCATCTTATCAAAGTACTCAAGATTTTCCGGAAGTATGGAAACTTCAACCGCTTCGCCATCGTTATCATACATGTAGTTAAGCTTATCCTTCTTTGAAGGCTTTATACCCGTTATGTATATATATCCTTTATTGACATTGAGCCAACTGTTTTTATCACTTGTAAAATATTTTTTCCAATTGCTGTGATACTTTACTATAGGAACATAGTTTGAAATCCGGTAAGCCACCTTTTTATAAAACGGAAGCTTTTTAGGATCCCTGAAAAGAATGTTTGCCTCAATAAATACAAGCTTTGGATGCTGGCTTTCTATAGCGACCTCAAGATAATCGTAGGCATACGGCATAATCTGTGCCGGCTGGGCACAGTCATAGCTCGTGTATCCGTATTCATTCCAGATTTCCATAGGAGATATTGAAGAATAAACCAGACTGTCTCCCAAAAAAAGCGTATCCACGGAGTCATCTTTTTCCGCGACTATTTCATATGCTGATGTATTGTAAAGACCATATTTTTTTACCTTATCAAGGGGAAGAAGAGCTATGGATATGCTTTCGACCAATATGCATAAAAGTAAAAAAAATGCTATGCCCTTTATCGCCTTTTTCATGGCTAAACTCCTTACTAAAATATACTCATCTGTTCATACACTAAAACAAACTCTTCCTGCTATATACTAAAAATCTGCATATATCGGGTCAACGGGAACATATCCCTGACCATATGCTCCGAATATAAGTATCAAAAGTATGAGTGCATAGTATATAACCCATCGTACCCATAACTTCTTCCTGCTTATATTATCTCTTATATCTATGCCCTTTTCACGAATCAGACCTATGATAAATATTCCTATCAGACCTGCAATTAAAACAACAGTATCCTGTATATCAATATCAATCGTCAAAAATTCTCTCGCTCTAAATGCTCCGAAATTAAACATTCTTCCCAACATGACAAATGCAACCGAAAGTGAAGGTGCTCTAAAGAAAAGCTCTCCGATAAACACAAGAACCGACATTTTCACTGACTGGAATATACGATATCCTTTTTTATGCCTGTCTATCTTAAGTCTGTCACATACCTTTGCAACCGATGGTTCAAATATATTGCCCATAAGTATCATAAAGAAATGATATAATCCAAAAAAGATATAATGCCAACCGGCACCATGCCAAAGGCCGTTTAAAAGCCAAACGGCAAGCAGAGCAACAGTACCGCTTACAAGCGGACCGTAATGATTTCCAAGTTTCTTTTTCGCCTTGCTTGTAAGGTTTTTCATGCTCTTGGAAAGTGATACCGGATAAAATATATAATCCTTAAACCAAAGTCCGAGACTTATATGCCATCTCGTCCAAAAGTCTGACACATTTTTAGCAAAAAACGGCTGTCTGAAATTCTCGGGAATCTTTACACCAAACATTTCACCGATTCCGATAACTATGTCTATGGTTCCCGCAAATTCCATATAAAGCATAATCATATATGACATAACTCCGACAAATACAGTTAAACCATTGTAGCTGTTAAAGTCATCAAAAACCTCTTTGACTATGATATTTAGTCTGTCAGCAATTATAAGCTTCTTTGCAAAACCAAAAAGTATCCTCTGATAGCCTAAGACAAAGCTTTCATAGGTTACCTTATTTCCTTCATACAAAGCATTTGCCGTATCCTGATACCTTGCTATCGGGCCCTCCAGAAGCTGTGGGAAAAAAGCCACATAAAGAGCAAGCCTTATGATATTTTTATCTGCCTCTATCTTGCCATAGTATATGTCAAGAACATAAGAAAGCGCCTCAAGGGTGTAAAAGGATATGCCAATAGGTGCCAGGTGTTTGACTATGGTTATCTGTCTTCCTATCTTAAAGTAATCAAGCAAAAGATTGACGTTTACCGCAAAGAAATTGAAGTACTTGAACATAAATAAAAATGCAACATTAAAAATAATGCAAAGAACAAGCACCAGTTTTTTTTTCTTCTTATAGCTTTCCTTAACAACCTTTTTTTCTTCCTTGGGAATGTTTTTGAGCGTTTCCTTTTTCTTTTCCTCTATGGCATTCATACCGAGTCCGGAAAGGTATATCGATAAAATAGAAAGTATCAGATAAAGTATAAGCCATTTGCTTACAAATGCAAAGAAAAGAAGACTGATTGCAAGCAAAACCACTGCCCTCAGCTTCTTTGGAAATATATTATAAACAATAACAACTAACGGTATAAACACAAACGCAAATACCGGATTAAAAAACGACATAATAATCCCCGCTTACTTTTCTTAAGTACTCTCCCATAGAATGTCTGCTTTTATCCATATAAAAAAGCTTTCCAAATACACAATCCAACATACAGGTTAAACTGATTAGTCTTCTTCCTGAAGTCTTTCAATCAGCTCCCATATCTTTGCTGCAGAATTAAAGTTTGCAGGAATGATCTCAACCGTAGGTATCTCGACATCAAATGCATCCTCAATCTCCGAAATAAGTGAAAGTATCGTAAGGGAATCAAGATATCTTCCATCTACAAGATCATCCACTGTTTCATAGTCTACATCCGGCTGAAGTTCCTCTAAAATTTCAATTAATTCATCCATATTTTTTCTCCTTTTTATTTATAAGATTTTATGATAATTTTTGTATTTCCTTAAATCTGGCTGTAAATTAGTTTTTTCTTTCTTCTGTTAGTCACTTTGTCATTTGATTATAGGAACATCAATAACGAGGTAAATTAATTTCACTGGTCTTAATTACCTCTCTGACCACCTTCAAGTTTCCTTCCTTGTCGCATAAGGCAATTCGGGGCAGGTCTCGGCTTAAGAAAAGCGAGATACCTTCAGTGGATGAATATGCACCAACATTTTCAAATATGAATACATCACCTGATTTAAGTTTCCTTGAGTTTATGTTCTTTACAAGGATATCGTTTACTGTGCAAAGTGAGCCGTGTAAATTATATGTAATTAAATCATTTTCGTTAACAGCCTCATCCTCCGTTATTCTCACTACCTGAAAATGCGGTATCCTCATACCAAGCGTCCCACCATAATATACAAGATGATTTATACCTCCATCAAGTATCACAAAATTACCGTTTTTGTTGGACTTCATATCAACAATGCTCGTGTAGTATCTGCCGGACGCGGCAACAAGGCTTCGTCCTACTTCCAAGGACAGCTTAACACCCTTATCCTTAATCCTGTCAAGGGCAAGTCTAACCTCATCCAAAAAGGCTTCCTCATCAAATTCCTCACCCTGATAGTAAAATATCGGAAGTCCCGGACCATACTCAATCTCCCTTACGATAAAGCCAAGTTCCACGCGCAGGGTGTCAATAAGTGCTATAAGCTTATCCGTCTCTTTATTAATCTTCTTGACCGAGTGCTTTTGTGTACCCGAAAAATACTCTATACCGTCAATCTCTATAACATCCTCATCGTTATGCCCGATGATATATTTTAAATCCTCCTCACACACACCAAACTGATTACCTGAGGTGAGTCTTATCAAAGCATGTATGTGACGTCCGTATTTTTTTGCAGTATCCATAAGAAGCTCCCACTGATTTACGGACTCAATGGTATATTTGCGGATATCATCATAGTTCTCCATCATTTCCTCAATGGAAGGTCTGTCCTTGTGCACGCCTGAAATAACCATTTTTCTGCGGCTTATGTCAAGGCTGTTGCAGATATCAAACTCACCCTTTGAACATATCTCGTAGCCGTCTATCTCTTCCTCTATCTCCTTTACGATGAACGAGTTTGCCTTGACCGCATAGAGTATGTCGGCATCCAGCTTGCCTCTAAGATATTTAATTCTGTCAAGGATTGCGGCAACATCATATACATAAGTCGGTGTACCGATTTCCCTTATAACCTTTTCGTTATCTATCATTTAGTCCTCCGCTCGTCTTTCCATCAAACCTATTAAACCAATTACTTTCTTTCTTCCACAAGCTTTTTATCAGCCTTTACTTTTTCTTTCTCTCCTCCATAAGCTTCTTCCTGTCTATCTTGCCGTTTTTTGTCATCGGAAACTCATCCCTTTTAATCAGATAAGTCGGCATCATATAAACGGGCATTGTCTCGCGAAGCTTAAGATTTAGCTCCTTTTTATCCATGTCGCCTATGTAAAAAGCATAAAGCTTTGATTTTTCTTCGTCAAATATCGTACAGCTTCTGACCACACCGTCCACATCCATAATCGCCTTATCAACTTCTTCAAGCTCGATTCGATGTCCCTGGTACTTAACCTGATAATCCTTTCTTCCGTTAAATATAAGCTCCCCCTCATCATTATAATATCCGAGGTCACCTGTCTTATATATACGCTCCTTATATGCCTTAACATACGGATTATATACAAATGCTTTTTCGGTCTGATCATCATTATTATAATAACCCAGTCCAACCGAATTACCTGCTATGCAGATTTCTCCGGACTTTCCTGCTTCATCTATAAGATTACCGTTTTCATCCAAAAGGTAAATCCTTTCATTTGGAAATGCTCTTCCTATAGGTATCTTACCGTCATATTCCCGATCTTTATCTATCACATGATAGGTACAATTGCATGTGATTTCAGTCGGTCCGTAAAGATTTACAAATTCAGCCTCCGGAAGGTGCTCCATCCACTGCTTTAAGTGCTTAACCGGCATAATTTCACCGCTGAAAAGTATCTTTTTAACAGTATCCGGACACTTATAATCAAGACCATGAAATGTAGTGACCAGACAAAGCGCCGATACCGCCCATGTAAGTGTTGTCACCTTATTATCACATATATAATCAAGCAGTGCGGCCGGACTCGAAAAATACTTCTTAGGTATTATAACAAGCGTTGCACCCATTTTAACAGAGGAAAATATATCTTTCACCGAAACATCAAAATCAAACGGAGCCTGATTAGCTATTATATCTTCGTTTTTAAAATCAAAAATCTCTGTAAATATATCTATAAATTCTATAACCGAGCGGTGTGCAATGGCAACCCCCTTCGGAACTCCGGTTGAGCCTGATGTAAAGTTAACGTAAAGAGGATCTGTATCTATATGCTTCCTTTGGGCTTTTTCAAGAACTTTTTCATCTATATCCGACTTTATGATTTCCTTTATGTCATATATGTCAAGTCCGTCAAAAAGCTCCTTTGCAAGTGCAATATGCTCCTCATCGGTTATCACTACGCGCGGCTTTAAAACCTCCCTGATTGAACCGATACGGTTTGCGGGAAGCTCCGGATTAACAAGCGAGTAAAAACAGCCTGCATAAGCTGCTCCAAAAAACGCCGTAAGTGTATCTATACCCTTGTCCATAAACATAATAATGGGTTCATTAAAGAAAAACCTTAAACCAAGAAATGATCCGACCCTTTTACTTCTATCATTAAAATCCGAATAAGTTATACTCTTATCCTCTTCAATAATCGCAATTTTGTTATCATATTTTTCCGCCGAGCTTTTCAGGTAATCGATTACATTATACATTGATTCACATCCTATCCCCGGATTATCGAAACCGCAGTTTACAATCTAAAAAATATAATATCACACTTGACTGCTTAAATCCATTAATATTAGATTAAATTTATTTTAAAATAATCTCTTTAAGCTGAACCTTCTTATCCCCGTGATATATAAGGTAAAGTGCATGAATTCCATCCGGTATATTAACATCTGCTTCAAATAAATTCCATGAAAGACTATTCCCAAAGTCTTCCATATAAATCCTTCCCAGTATATCACCATCAGAATTAATCTTTATATCAAAAAAGCACTCTTTAATATCATTTTCATTAACCGGATTTATTTCACCATCTATCTCACCCGTACCTCTTTCATCTATACGGATAGGTCCTTCATATACAACCCTGTTTTCATCATTTTCATATCTCGCAAGTATTCCAAGTCCCTTTAAATCCTTAAATTCAAAATATTTATATCCTATTAAAGTACCATCTTCAATTTCACCGATAAACCTGTCCTCACCTAAGTTTGTAACATTTGGAAACGGTATCGGATATATACAGTTCGAACCGTGCGGCATATGTCCGTTTGTAAGATTACATGCGATAACTGCCGGATAACTGCCGTTTCCCTTAAGCGGTCCCTCGTTTAGTCCGCAGCTTGTTATCTCAACCTGCTTTATACTTCCGTCAGCTTCTATATAAATCTTTTCCGCGCACGCCTGTCTGCTGTAATCAGACTTATGCGTAAGACGGTGGAAAAAAACATACCACTGTCCGTTAATCTCGATTATACTTCCGTGAGTGGTACCGGTCATATTAAGCTTATCAGCCTCACTTCTTCCATTAAAGCCAACATCACCGTTTGAAACTATGGTTCCGCCAAAGGTAAAATCTCTGTCCGGATAGTCACTTACCGCATAGCAAAGCTCGTGGTTTTGCCAGGAGGAATAGACAAAATAATACTTATCCCCCACTTTTCTCATGGATGATGCCTCAAAGAAAGGATGCTCCTCAAAGCTTGTTCCCTTAACCTTATAAGGTATGATATGCTTTGGCTCCTCCTTAACCGTCAGCATGTCATCCTCCAAAACCACCATAACCGGTCCGTTTATACTGTCCGGATATGAAAGGATTTCCTCCTTCGTCCTTCCAAACATCTCTATCTCATCATTTAATCTGCCATTTGTAAGGAAGTCCTCTTCCTCCTCGTAGCCATACTGTGTTCCGTAATAAATTCTTATAACTCCGTCATCATTAAGAGCCGCCGGATCAAAGCAAATGTAACGCTTCATAACCGTACCATCAGCATACTTTACATTTCCAAGATAAGAAAACGGGCCCGCCGGACTGTCACTTACCGCAACACTAATCGGATTTTGATAACCACCCTGTCCGTAGTCTCCACCCATGCAGTAGTAAAGATAATATCTTCCGTCATTTCCGCAAACCACATCAGGCGCATACATATACTTTAGCTTTGGATAGATAGGGTCCTGACTTGCTTTGTACGAAACTCCCTCATATCTCCAGTCAGACAAATCCGTAACAGGAGCCGAATAAACCACATAGTCCTGCATACAAAATGTATAGCCGCCCTCCTTATCGTGAGAACCATACAAATAAACCCTGTCTCCAAAGATGTGCGGCTCCCCATCCGGAATATATTCATTTAAAGGTAAAAAAGGATTAAATACCTGTTTTTTCATATCATTTTCCCCATTTCATTTATTGAAGAATTATTCTAATTGATTATTCCTTAATTTATATACTTGGCTACACTATAAAATGTGCAAAGCACAGCGTGAGCGACAGCGAGCTGTGCGTGTACATATTTATAGTGTAGTCAAATCTAAAATGTATCAATTAGAATCATTCTCAACCAATTTTCCTGCCCATTCGATGGCTGCATCGATGTGCGGCCGGAAGTTTTCTTCGCCCACCATCTCTATAAAACCGTCCTTTTCCATGGTATGTCTCGGCTGCTCATTTACATGTGAAAATACAAGGGTTATGCCATGTCTCTTACAGCGCTCGTGGAACTGTTCCAACGAATGCATGGCAGTCGCGTCAACCGCAGGCACACCTCTCATACGAAGTATAATTACCTTCGTGTCCTCATTAAAGTCTATGGCAGCTATCTGCTCTGCATCACCGAAAAACATAGGTCCCGAAATTTCAAAAACTCTTACCTGTTTTGGCAGCGGTTTAAGATTCATTCCATCAGGATCCTCCTCAGGGTCATAGGAGACCCATCCGGTTATACCCGACTCCTCGCTCATTCTCTTCATGAAAAGTATGATTGCAAGTCCCATTCCGATTTCTATTGCAACTACAAGGTCAAATACTATAGTAAGAATAAATGTAACCACAAGTACTATTATATCACTCTTAGGTGCAGTCTTACACAGATGTACAAAGGTTCTCCACTGGCACATATTGTAAGCCACCATAAAAAGAATAGCTGCTATGGTCGGCATCGGTATAAGTGCCGCGTATGGCATAAGCATAACCAACACAAGAACCAGTACGATAGAGTGAACCATACCGGCAATCGGTGTACGACCGCCATTTTTGATATTGGCTGCCGTTCTTGCTATGGCTCCTGTCGCAGGGATTCCACCAAATAAAACCGAACCGATATTACCGAGTCCCTGTGCGATAAGCTCCATATTGGAACGATGATGCGAATTAATCATACTGTCCGCAACCACACAGGATAAAAGAGATTCTATTGCTGCAAGCACTGCTATGGTAAATCCATCTGACATAGCAGCACGCAGTCCCGACATGGTAAAATGCGGTGCATGGAATGTCGGCAGATGATTGCTTATGGTATATAAATCACCGATAGTATTAACCTTCATACCCGAGTACTTCACAACAATTATACCAACTATAACCGCAACCAACGATCCCGGTATCTTTTCACTGATCCAAGGCCATACTATAAGTATAAGCATACTCATCGCCCCTACAAGAAGAGCCTCTTTATTAAATGTATCAAAATTATTTACAAATGCCTTTATCTTATCGGCCGTTTCAATGGTTGCTGTTCCCTTCGGATATGTAAGACCAAAGAAATCCTTTAACTGACCGATAAAAATAGTTACCGCTATACCGGCAGTAAACCCGGTTGTAATTGTATATGGGATAAATTTAATCAAACCACCAAGCCTTAAAATTCCCATAAGTATGAGAATAACGCCTGCAACTATGGTTGCAAGTATCATTCCATCCATACCGTTTTTAGCAATTATGCCCGCAACTATCGTTGCAAATGCCGCAGTCGGGCCGGCTATCTGAACACGGCTTCCTCCAAAAAATGATATGATAAAGCCTGCAACTATCGCAGTGTATATACCCTCCTCAGGACCTACACCCGAAGCAAGTGCAAGTGCTATAGAAAGCGGAAGCGCAATAATTGCGACAATTATTCCCGAAACAAAATCCGTTACAAACTGCTTTCCGCTATAATGCTTCATCGTTGAAAAAAGCATTGGTTTAATTTTATCTTTACTACCCATTTTATTTTTCCTCTTTCATAAAGTATGTTACATATGGACATGCACCTTGTCACATTTTTGCCAATTCCGACTGTACATAAAAATGTACTCGCATTGCACGTTAACACCTAACGCCATGCTAAGCACATTTTTATATACAGTCTGCTGATTTTAATGTAACAAAGTAATGTGACACGGTGCCTGTCCCCTGCCACAACCATAATATACTTTAAGGTACTTTTAAAGTCAACATTTTCTTGATATATATTATTGCTTCTTATATAATGAATAAAGCTGATATTATTATTTGGTATAAAAGCAGTATAAAGAAAGCTCGAAAAATACCATTAAATATTAATATTTTCATCTCAAAAATAAAACAAATTAGGAGAATCTCATGTTAAACACACTATCAAAATCCATCCTTCACATATTGGATGAATTAGACAGCGTTCTTTATTATCCGATTCTAATGGTAATTCTTATCGTAGCAGCAATTTATTTTACAGGTCTTACAAGGTTTATCCAGGTAAGACATTTTAGGGAGTCAATCAGACTTGTTATGGAGCGGCCGGCAGACTCAAGCTCCCTTTCATCCTTTCAGGCACTTATGGTTTCTACCGCATCGCGAGTAGGCACAGGAAACATAGTCGGTGTGTCAACAGCCCTTTGCCTGGGTGGTCCGGGTGCTATGTTCTGGATGTGTCTTATGGCTTTTTTAGGTGCTTCATCTGCATTTATTGAAAGTACGCTTGCGCAGATTTACAAACAGAAAAATAAGGATACCGGCGAATGTTTTGGCGGCCCTGCTTACTACATAGAAAAAGCACTCCATTCCAAGAAAATTGCAAAGCTGTTTGTATTTTTTATGATTGCCACTTACGGCTTTGGCTTTAATCTTTTATGCTCATATAATTTGCAGACAACCTTTTCCGGATATTCCTTTTATGATAAGGACATCACGCCGCTCATCATAGGAGGTATTTTTGCGATACTTGTAGCTATATGTCTTATGGGCGGCGGTAAGCGTGTGGTTCATGTAACCGAGTTTCTCGTACCGATTATGGGTATAGTCTATGTAATCGCAGCCCTAATCGTTCTGTTCGCGCATATCAAATCTCTGCCTCACGTAATTGCGATGGTATTTGAGGATGCCTTTAACTTCAAAGCAATTTTTGGTGGTATGGCAGGCTCATGTTTAGTTTACGGATTGAAGCGCGGTCTTTACTCCAATGAAGCCGGTGTCGGCTCCGCACCAAATGCCTCCGCTTCCGCAAATGTAACCCATCCCGCAAAACAAGGTCTCGTTCAGATGCTTTCCGTCTACATAGACACACTTTTACTCTGTGCTGCAACAGCAGTTATGTGTCTAAGCTCCGGTATCGAACCAAGTGAGGAAATAAGCGGAGCACCTTATGTACAGCAGGCGCTTTCAACCGTATTTAAGGGCTTTGGTCCTATATTTATAACTGTTGCCATGGCACTCTTTGCTTTTACAACACTTTTAGGAAATCTTTTCTATGTGGACAAAGGTCTTTCCTACCTAAATAACAAACGACTTCCGGGCAAAAAATTCATGACGGTATTTCATCTTATCTGTGCCTTAATCGTTCTCATCGGTGCAGTTGCCCCTATGAATATCTGCTGGGACTTAGCAGACATAACAATGGGCGGCATGACACTTATCAACATTCCTGTGTGCCTATTACTTGGAAAAACCGCACTTGATGCACTGCGTGATTACGAGAACCAGAAAAAGGAAGGCAAAAATCCCGAATTTAAAGCCAAAGACATCGGACTTAACCTGGACGAACTTGATTATTGGAAATAAAATATGACATAGGTTTGACAGACACCCTTTCACATAATAGCATATTACATGGGCGTGAGCCTTGTCACATAGATATATGTATTGAACGACTTCAAGTTGGGATAAAAAATAAGCAGGTATATATAAGAGCATTTAACCCGATTTGCGTTAAATCAAAAGCGAAAATTCTTTATGAGGTGCGTTAAAAAAATCGAACTGTTTGAGCGTAGCGAGTTTTCGATTTTTAGCACCTATAAAGAATTTGAG
>JAFUEG010000150.1 GCA_017464045.1 Lachnospiraceae bacterium | reverse complement strand
GGATAACAGAGTTATAGACTTTGAAGAAAAACCTTTGGTTGCAGAGACAAACACGGCTTCTATCGGTGTTTATGTTGTTAGAAGAAGACAGCTTATAGAGCTTCTTGAAGCATGTGCTGCAGAAGGAAGAAGTGATTTTGTAAGTGATATTCTTATAAGATATAAAAATGTTAAGAAGATATATGGTTATAAGCTTGAGTCATACTGGAGAAACATTGGTACAGTTGATTCATACTTCAAGACAAATATGGATTTCTTAAATAAAGATATCAGAGATTATTTCTTCAGACAGCATCCGGATGTTTATTCAAAGGTTGAGGATCTTCCACCTGCTAAGTATAATGGGGAAGCTGTTGTAAATAACAGTCTTGTGGCAAGTGGTTGTATAATCAATGGAACCGTTGAGGATTCGGTATTGTTTAAGAAAGTTTATATTGGCAATAATTGTGTTATTAAGAATTCTATAATTCTTAATGATGTTCATATAGGAGATAACTGTTATATTGAAAACTGTATTGTTGAAAGTAGAGATACTTTAAGAGCAAACACAGTTCATAAAGGTGATCCTGATGAAATAAAAGTAATTATTGAAAAAAATTTCAGGTACGCTCTATAATGTAAGGCAGTATAAAAAGGGGGATTAATATGCAAATTACAGATGTAAGGGTAAGAAAGGTTACAAAAGAAGGTAAGATGAGAGCAGTTGTATCGATAACCATCGACAACGAATTTGTTGTACATGATATAAAGGTTATCGAAGGAGAAAAGGGTCTGTTTATAGCGATGCCGAGCCGCAAAGCTTCAGATGGTGAGTATAGAGATATAGCTCATCCGATTAACTCAGACACAAGAGATAAGATTCAGAGTATTATACTTGAAAAGTATCAGGAAACTGCTTCTGAGACCGAGGAATAAGAGGTACATTTTAAGGGGCTGTCAATTGGCAGCTCCTTTTTCATAGCAGTCATTCGGAGAACATTTTTTGATATCGTAATCGCACGGACAGGTGATATTGAACTTTATACGAGGTCTTAATGATATAAATTTAAGGAGGACAGAATGGAAGAGGAATACAGTGTAACGGTCACGGATCTTATAAAGAAGATGAATTTAGTTAATCATACTCCGGAGATTGATACGGATAAAATTCTTATAAAGGATCCTAATATGAACAGACCTGCTGTTCAGTTGGCAGGCTTTTTCGAGCATTTTGATGCTGCAAGAATACAGATATGCGGTAATGTTGAATATGCATATATTGCAAATATGCACTCAAGGGAAGAAAATATTGAGATATTTGAAAAGCTTTTTGCCTATAAAATACCATGTCTCATTTTTTGCAGGAATCTTCAGCCATATGATTTTATAATAGAGGCGGGAAAAAAACATGGAATACCGATACTTACAGATAAGTCAGAGACTACGTCAGAATTTGTACATGAGGTAGTAAGATGGCTGCACGTTGAACTGGCACCTCGAATATCCATTCATGCTGTTTTGGTTGACGTTTACGGTGAAGGAGTGCTCATTATGGGTGACAGTGGTATAGGAAAAAGTGAGGCTGCCCTGGAACTTATAAGAAGAGGACACAGACTTGTATCGGATGATGTTGTTGAGATAAAGAAGGTAAGTGATGAGACTTTGGTAGGAACGGCTCCGGATACAACAAGACATTTTATAGAGCTAAGAGGTATTGGTATTATAAATGTCAAGACTATGTTCGGTGTTGAATGTGTAAAGCAGACACAGACTATCGATCTTGTTGTAAATCTTGAGGAGTGGGATAAGGAAGCAAACTATGACAGACTTGGTCTTGAAGATCAATATACTGAATTTTTGGGTAATAAGGTTGTCAGTCATTCGATTCCGATAAGACCGGGACGTAACATAGCAATTATAGTCGAGTCTGCTGCTGTAAACCACAGACAAAAGAAGATGGGATACAACGCAGCTCAAGAATTATATGACAGAGTAACTCAAAACATAGCACGTAATTCTCAAAATGTTTAATTATAGAATTAAGATGAATATACAGACACGGTTCTCGTTTGCATATTTCACGAGTATCGTTTATGCAGTATTCAAATACAGATGCTAAGCAAAGCGTTAAGCATCGCGTGCTTTGCATGTATCTTGTATTTGGATACTGCTTCGAAAAAGTATGCAAACGAGAACCGTGTTTAAATACAGTATAAGGAGGAGAAGAAATGAAGAAGTATGTTTTTGGCGTAGATATAGGCGGTACCACAGTTAAGATTGGTCTTTTTACAAGTGAGGGTGAGCTCCTTGAAAAATGGGAGATTACTACACGTGTAGACGGAGGTGGAAAACATATCCTTGGTGATATAGCAAGATCAATAGATGCCAAGATTGAGGAAAAGAGTATTAATCGTGATGAAGTATGTGGTATAGGTATGGGAGTTCCGGGACCTGTTAAAAGTGACGGAACAGTGCTTAAGTGCGTAAACCTTGGATGGGGCATATTTAATGTTGCAGATGAGATGAAGGAACGTACGGGCTTTGAGGTAAAGGTTGGAAATGATGCCAATATGGCGGCGTTTGGTGAAATGTGGCAGGGCGGCGGTAAAGGCTATAAGGACCTTGTTATGGTAACTCTCGGAACCGGTGTTGGTGGAGGTATCATTATAGATGGCAAGATGCTTTCCGGCGTAAACGGTGCCGGAGGTGAGATAGGACATATTCAGGTTAATGATCATGAGACAGAGGTTTGCGGATGTGGAAGATGTGGATGCTTAGAGCAGTATACATCGGCTACAGGTATAGTTAGAATGGCAAATATAAAGCTTAATAATACAGAAGCTCCTTCATCTCTTAGAAATGTAAAGTACATATCTTCAAAGGCTATATTCGACGCTGCTAAGGACGGTGATGAAATTGCTTCCGGTCTTGTTGAAGAGCATGGAAGAATATTAGGTAAGGCACTTGCACAGATAGCATGTGTTGTAGATCCTGATATATTTGTTATAGGCGGCGGAGTTTCAAAGGCAGGAGAAATTATTATTGAAAAGACATCCAAGTATTTCCAGGAAAACGCTTTTCATGCATGTAAAAAGACAAAATTTGCTCTTGCAACACTTGGAAATGATGCAGGAATTTATGGTGGTGCGTATGCTATTCTTAACGAATAATCGTTATAAATGGTTAAAACGACGAACTAATAGGCATTTTTTTAAATAAAATTGATATTTTTTCACATTGAATTAATTAGACCCATAATGTATGATAGATATGTTATGGGTCTTATTATGCAGATTAAATATAAACAGATTAGAAGATACATTGCTATAGGACTAAAAGGGGAGTTTATGATAGATATTTTTGAATCTATAAGTTATAAATCTGATGAGCCGTTGAAAAAACATACTACAATGAGAGTTGGCGGTAATGCAAAATATATATTTTACCCGAAGGATGCAGCTGAGATAAAGGCTATTATTGATTATTGTAATGATAATAATGAAAGATATATTGTTATTGGCAATGGAAGCAATATAATTTTTATGGATGATGGCTACGATGGAATTGTTATAAAAATCTTTAATTTGATGAGCAATTACAGTGTTGAAGGCGATTTGATTAAGGCCGATGCCGGGTGCATTTTATCTAAGATTGCCAACGCAGCAAAGGATAATTCTCTTACGGGTATGGAATTTGCGGCCGGAATTCCGGGAACTTTAGGCGGCGCTGTTGTTATGAATGCCGGTGCTTACGGAGGAGAAATGAAGGATATAATTGAATATGCTGATATCCTTTCAAGGGATGGAGTTATAAAAAGATATTCAAATAAAGAAATGGAATTTGGATATAGAAAAAGTATAATAGATAAAGATAAAATTGTTCTTTCAGCAGGTTTAAGACTTAAAAATGGTGATAAGTCGGAAATTGAAAAAATAATGCTTGAACTAAAGGAGAAGAGAACAAGCAAACAACCTCTTGAATATCCAAGCTCAGGCTCTACATTTAAAAGGCCGGAGGGATATTTTGCAGCAAAGCTGATAGAAGATGCCGGATTGAAGGGATATAGGGTAGGCGGAGCTATGGTTTCACCAAAGCATAGCGGTTTTGTTATTAATTATGATAATGCAACGTCAAGTGATGTAATAATGCTTATAGAAGATATAAAAAAGATAGTAAATGAAAAATTTGGTGTTTGTCTTGAGCCGGAGGTAAAAATCATAAGATGAGATTTGTTATAGTTACCGGAATGAGTGGTGCAGGTAAATCAACTGCATTGAAAAAACTTGAAGATATGGGGTTCTTTTGTGTGGATAATCTGCCGGTTATGCTTATTAAAAGATTTGCAGATATAGCATATGACGATGAACTTTCTGTAGATAATGTGGCTATAGGTGTTGATATTAGAAGTGGTGAATCCCTTAACCAGCTTTCTGTTTTGCTTGAAGACATGAAAAAAAGCAGTTATAGCTATGAAATATTGTTTCTGGATGCAACAGAACCGGAACTTGTAAAGAGGTTTAAGGAGACAAGAAGAAAACATCCGCTTTCAAAAAGCGGCAGGATTAATGAGGGAATTGTAAGAGAAAGACAAAAGATTGAGTTTTTAAAGCAAAGAGCAGATTATATAATTGATACAAGCGGTTTACTTACAAGAGAACTCGGGGCAGAAATTGAAAAAATATT
>JAFUEG010000149.1 GCA_017464045.1 Lachnospiraceae bacterium | reverse complement strand
TAGTTATCAAACCTTTAGGTAAGTTCATCAGAGTTCCTAAGATGATAAGCGGAGCCACTATCCTTGGTAATGGTGAAGTTGCATTGATTATTGATTCAAATACATTGGTTTAGTGGAGGTGCAATATGGATAACAGTGTTAATAATGATTTAAAGCAGTATATAATTTTAAGATTTGACAGTGAACAGTATGGAATTGATATATCTTACATAGACAATATCGTAAGACTTATGCCTATAACCAGAGTTCCGCATACACAGCCGTATTTCCTTGGTGTAATCAATCTGCGTGGTGTAATCATACCGGTTATGAGTATGAGAGAAAAATTTGACTTACCATTTAAGGAAAATACCGGAGCTACAAGAATACTTATTATAAAGTATGAGGGTGCTGATATAGGAATACTTGTTGATGAGGTTAAAGAGGTTGTTACCTTAAACGATGAGGACGTTGAGAAGGTAACATCTGATGATGTAGATACTAGATCGTATGTTACCGGAGTAGGTAAATATAATGAAACACTTATCTCTATTTTGAATATTCCTGCTTTAATTGCTGATATTGAAAATGAATAGGAGCAATATATATGTTAGATACAGATTCAAACCTTAACGAAAAAGTACAAAATACACTTATGGAGATAGGTAATATAGGTGCAGGTAATGCTGCCACTTCTTTATCAGTTATGCTTAATACAAAAATTCAGATGAGTATACCTGTTGTAGAAATGTGCGATTTTGAAGAACTTGAAAGGGTTGTCGGTAATCCTGAATCTATAGTTGTTGGTGTGTTTAGCACAATAAGCGGTGGTTTTGAAGCTGTTATAGCATTTCTTCTGACTGTAGAAGATGCAGAAAGATTTGTAAAGCTTGCTCTAGGAGATGATTCTGACTGGAATACAGAGATTGGTATTTCAGCGATAAGCGAGATATCAAATATCATGATTGGTTCGTATATTGCTGCACTTGAGACACTCACAAATACGAAAATCAGATACTCACTCCCGGAGGTATGTGTAGATATCGCCGGAGCAATATTAAGTGTGCCATACATAGAATATAGCCAGATTAATGATAAATCACTACTTATAAGCTCTGAGCTTTTTGTAGGAGACTATAAGCTTGATGGACATATTTTTATGATATCATACGAAAATTCATATGACCTCCTTCTTCAAAAGCTTGGAATTGGAGGCTTAGATGGGTAATATTGTTAAGGTTGGCATTGCTGATATGAATACATGCCGTGTGCCGGATAAGATTACGACAATAGGTCTTGGTTCTTGTGTTGGAGTTGTAATATATGATGGTGTGACCGGGTTGTCGGGACTTGTGCATATTATGCTTCCGGACAGTAATAAGATTAATAACAATGCCAATAAATTAAAATTTGCAGATACAGGTATAGAACTTCTTTTGGAGAGCCTTTTAAAAGAGGGAATAAAGGAGTCATGTCTTAAAGCTAAGATTGCCGGTGGAGCGCAGATGTTTAATTATCTTTTAAAATCAAGTGTAGGTAATGTGGGTGAGAACAATATAATAGCTGTAAAGAATAAGCTTTCTGATTTGAGAATTCCCATTATTGCAGAGGATGTGGGACTTAATTTTGGAAGAACCATTGTTTTCAATCCGGAAACATATGAACTTGAGGTTAGCAGAGCCGGTGCGGAGCGCTACATAATTTAACCAGAGGTGTATCATAATTGGATTTTAAAACGAAATGTAAAAATGCGAGAGCAATTATTGTTTTAACTGCTACACTCATAGCTATGTTGCTTAATATAAAATATGAAAGAGACATTATAGATTCGCTTATTATACTAATAATAGTTTTAATAGTTTTTTATATTATAGCAACTGTTGCCATAAAACTTATTGATAAAATAAGACTTATGGAGCCTAAAACAACTGTAGATAATGGTGCTGAAAATAAGAAAGATGTTACGGATAATGAGAAATCAGAGTCTACTGAGGAAACATAGTAACTTATAAGAGGGGTGTAAAATGGCTGTAATCGACAATAAAGAAAGGCTATGGATAGAATACAATCATTCCAAATCAGCCGTGATTCGTGAACAGATTATAATTGAATATGTTCCCCTTGTTAAGGTGGTTGCAGGAAGACTTAGTATTTATCTTGGTTCCAATGTTGAGTATGATGATTTGGTAAGTTACGGCATATTTGGTCTAATAGATGCTATAGATAAGTTTGATTATGGTAAGGGGATTAAGTTTGAAACCTATGCAAGTTTAAGAATAAGAGGCTCAATACTTGATCAGATAAGAAAACTTGATTGGATACCGCGTTCTGTACGACAAAAACAAAAGGCGATAGATAATGCAGTTAAAAATCTTGAAAAGGAAGTAGGACCAAATTATTCGGATAGTGATATGGCGAAAGAACTTGGAATTACTGAGGATGAATATCTAAACTGGCTTTCGCAGACTAATATATCCAATATTTCGTCGATTGAAGATTTCCTTGAACAGGGTAATGAAGTAAAAGCATCTTCAAACAGAAGTTATGCCAGAATAGAACCGGAAAAGGTTGTAGAGGAAAGCGAACTAAAAGAAAAACTTGAGGATGCGTTAAATCTTCTTACTGAAAAAGAGAAAAAAGTTGTAGTCTTGTATTATTATGAAGATTTAACTTTGAAGGAAATCAGTAAGGTTATGGAGGTATCTGAGTCCAGAGTTTCACAGCTCCATTCTAAGGCGTTAAAGAAACTTAAGAATGGTCTGGGAGATGAATTTCAGGTATTTATGGGTTAGTTGCTGCTTGTTGATTGATATTGTTTGGGGGATAAATTATGAAATATAAGAATTCGTTTTTCAAGGTTAATATCAAGGATGATGGTACATATATCACGATTTATCCTGCTGTTAGTGACGGAAAAAAATTAGAATATAAAGAGGTTATGGATTTCCTTGAAAAAAGGGGAATTGTTATTGATGATAAGATTGGGTTCAAAAATGAAATAGAGTCCATGGGCAGTGATATTTTAGAGAGAAAGCTTTGTGATATCAAGATTTCTCCTTTTAATGAGAGTGCAATAGTTACAGTTTCTCCGGATAAGCTTATTGCTTTTATAAGATTTTATCCTCCATCTTCAGGTGGAAAAGAAATGGATAAAAGAGAGATACTTCTTGAACTTGCCAATGAAAAAATAGTTTTTGGAATTTCTGAAAAAGTTATTGATGTATTCATGATGGCGAGACAGTATTGTCTCAATATACCTGTTGCAAAGGGTGTTAAGCCTGTTATGGCCACAGATACGGTCATTGAATATTTTTTCAATACTTCTCCTATGTCAAAGCCAAAACTTAATGAGGACGGAAGTGTTGATTACCATGATTTGAGTATATTTACTCCGGTTAAGGCTGGCGATATGCTTGCGAAACTGACACCACATGATATGGGTAAGCCTGGGCAGGATGTATATGGTAAATCGATACCACAAAATAAACCTAAGATAAAGAAACTTAAGCATGGACGAAATATAAAAGAATCTGAAGACGGAAATACACTTTATAGTGAAGTAAGCGGAAATGTCAGTCTTACAAACGGAACCGTCTTTGTGTCAGATACATTTAGTGTACCGGCAGATGTAGATGCTTCTACCGGTGATATAGAGTATGATGGAAATGTTGTAATTGCCGGAACTGTTAAAACCGGGTTTTCGGTTAAAGCAAGCGGTGATATACAGGTTAATGGTGTTGTTGAAGCTGCTAATCTGACTGCTGGTGGCAATATTATGGTAAAGGGTGGCGTACAGGGTATGAGTAAAGGCATTATTAAGGCCGATGGTAATGTATATGCCCAGTTTTTTGAAAGCGCCATTGTAGATGCCGGTGGTGATATATTTGCCGGCTCCATATTACACAGTAATATCAAATGTGGAGATAAAATTGTTGTAAGCGGCAGAAAAGGATTCATAGTCGGTGGGGATATTGCCTGTAAGACATATATAGAAGTTAACAGTATAGGCAACAGAATGGAGACACAGACAATTATTAAGGTTGGTGTAAATCCACAGTTGTATGATGATATGAAAGTTCTTATAAAGAGTGTAAATGAACTCAATGAAAAGATAACTGAAATTTCATCATATCTTAATGTTTATAAGGAAAAGCTTAAGCTTGGTGCAAAGCTTTCGCCTGAGAATCTAAAACAGATAAAGACTTATAATGCTAATCTTAATGAGCTTATGTCGGAAAGAAATGAAAAAAATGAAAAGCTTACAGTAATAAGAGCAGAATTCAATGAAGGAAGAAAAGGAAAAGTTAAGGTACTTGGCAATGTTTATCGTGGTGTTGTAATTTCTATTGCAGGTATGAACAGAGTAATACAGGAAAAGGAAACACATAATTTGTATCTGATTAACAATGGTGAGTTGACAACATCATCTTTTTAAAATGAAAGGGATGATACTATGATAGCACCAATTATTGCAGCCCAAAGCTCGGCACCTATAGCTGCTATTCAACAGAATACTGATGCCCAGAGTACTCTCAATACATTACATGCGGAGTCTGAGGTAAAAAAAGAGGAACAGCAGATTAAGGAAACTGTTGTACAAAAGGATGAGGCTGTTTTTTATGAACAAAGTCATGATGCTAAAGAGGAAGGACGTAATAAGTACTCAAATATTTACAGCAAAAAACGAAAAAAAGACAACAACGAAGAATCATCAAAAAAGGAAAATGAGATAAATCGTATTAATTTTGATATAAAGATATAAAAATGTTTTGCCCAAAATGATATCATTATTATTGTGATATCATTTTGCAGCTATATGGGAAAAAACGGAAATGGAGCAGCTATGTCAGGAGCAGTTATATTACTAATTATTTTAGGATTATTATTTATATTTGGAAGCTTTCTTTTTGTGGAGAGGACTAAAGAGGAAGAGGACGAGAGTGTTATAAAGATTCCTGAGAAACTTTCTGATGAACAAAAGGAAAAGATAAAAAAACTGATTGACGATTATATGGACGAGCATATTGATGACAAGCTGGGGGATATAGAGGCAAAGTTTTCAGAGATAGTCAACCAAAAAACGTTGGCACTTGGAGATTATGCCGTATCGGTAAATGAGGAAATTGAAAGAAATCACAGTGAAGCTTTGTTTTTATACAGTATGCTTTCCGATAAGCAAAAAGAGATAATGACAACCGCATCTATGGTTGATGCATATAAGAAAGAAGTAAATGAACTTATCAGCGATAATAAAGCTATAAGCAAAAAGGATAAAAGGGAAGAGAAACTTGCTATAGAGCTTGAAGCTATGGAAGAGGAAGTCTTATCAGAGGATGTAAATGAAGAAGAGGTTAAATCTCTGGATGCAAATAAGGATATAATTCTTGAAATGCACAAATCAGGTTTAAGTATATTGGAAATTGCCAAAAATCTCGGACTTGGAGTTGGTGAGGTTAAGCTTATAGTAGATTTATATCAGGGAGCAAAGAAATGAAATTAAAATATTTTATGCGTGGACTGGGTATAGGTATAATATTTGGTGCGATAGTTATGCTTGTTGCCGCAGGAACATCAGATAAAGAAAAGCTTACAGATGAAGAGATAAAAAACAGAGCCAAATCGCTTGGCATGGTTGAGGCAACACAGACAGATGCGT
>JAFUEG010000148.1 GCA_017464045.1 Lachnospiraceae bacterium | reverse complement strand
TAAAGGTTTTCATCTATGTTGTCGAAATGAACTCTTACGATTTCATCCATTTCCTCCTTCTCAGGAAATGCAATATAATGGAATATACATCTTCTAAGGAATGCGTCAGGAAGCTCCTTTTCGGCATTTGAGGTAATAATTACAATCGGTCTTGTCTTAGCCTTTATGGTTTCCCTCGTTTCATGTATATAAAACTCCATCTTATCAAGCTCCCAAAGTAAGTCGTTCGGGAACTCAAGGTCAGCCTTATCAATTTCGTCTATAAGGAGGATTACCTGTTCATCGGACTTAAATGCTTCACCGAGCTTACCGAGCTTGATATATCTTTTTATATCATCAACGCCTTCTTCACCAAACTGGCTGTCATAAAGTCTTTGGATGGTATCATATACATAAAGTCCATCCTGAGCCTTTGTGGTTGATTTGATATTCCATATATAAAGAGGCATATTAAATGCCTGGCTTATAGCCTCTGCAAGCATGGTTTTTCCGGTTCCCGGTTCACCCTTTATAAGTAATGGCTTCTCTAAAGCTCTTGCAACATCAACCGCAGCCATAAGCTCCGGAGATGCAACGTATTCCTTAGAACCCGTAAATTTCATTTCATTCATACTATAAATTCCTTTCTTTTTTTGCATCGTACCTGATTTACGCTGATAAATAAGATATACGCGTAGCTCGCTGTCGCTCACGCTACGCTTTATATCTATTTATCAGCATAAATAGGTACGATATTGTTAATATAATTTACTTAATTATTATTCATAAAAATATAATTATAAAATAAATAATATCATATATTAATGTTATTTTTATTCTCTGATCTGTCCGTTTCCGTAGATTATATATTTGGTAGATGTAAGTGCCAAGAGTCCCATAGGACCGCGTGCGTGAAGCTTCTGGGTGGATATTCCGAGTTCAGCACCGAAACCGAACTCAAATCCATCGGTAAATCTTGTGGAAGCATTCACATATACGCAGGCTGAATCAATTTCATCAAGAAATCTTTGAGCATTTTCGTAGCTTTCGGTAATTATTGCCTCTGAATGTCCGGTACTGTATTTGTTAATATGCTCGATTGCTTCATCTAAACTGCCTACCACCTTTGCCGAGATTATCTTGGCAAGATATTCGGTTCCGAAGTCTTCATCTGAAGCCGGTTTAATATACGAAGATATGGATACAGAGGCTTCATCGCCCCTTATCTCACAATCATTTGCAGAAAGCATATCAACGATAAGAGGAATTGCTTTGTCGGCGATATTCTTATGTATTACTAAGGATTCACAGGCATTGCACACACCGAGTCTTTGAAGCTTGGCATTTTTAATAATTGGAATAGCTTTATCAAGATCTGCCGAGCTGTCTATAAAAATGTGGCAATTTCCGGTACCTGTTTCGATTACCGGAATAGTTGCATTTTCGACAACGGTTCTGATAAGTCCTGCACCGCCTCGTGGAATAAGTAAATCCACGTATTTATTAAGCTTCATAAATTGTCTTGCAATTTCTCTGTCTGTATTTTCGATAAGATTTATCGCATCCTCGGTAATGCCTTCATTTTTTAAAACTTCTTTTATAACCCTTACAAGTGCGATATTGGAATTAATGCAATCACTTCCGCCTCTTAAAATAATGGCATTTCCGGTTTTAAAGGTAAGAGCAAATCCATCAACCGTTACGTTAGGTCTTGATTCATATATAAAACCGATAACTCCCATAGGGACACGCTTTTGACCTATCATAAGACCGTTAGGACGTTTTTTCATGGATAATACTTCGCCTATCGGGTCATCCAAAGCTACTACTTCTCTCACACCCTCTGCAATTCCTTCCAGTCTTTCCTTTGTAAGCTTAAGCCTGTCAAGAAGCGCCTCAGACATACCTTTATTTTTGGCATATTCCATATCTTTACTGTTTTCTGAAATTATTTCATCAGCATGTGCTACAAGTGCATCGGCAACCTTAAGCAATGCATTGTTTTTTTCGTTTTGACCAAGCTTTGCCAAAAGTCTTGATGCAGCCTTGGCTTTTATTCCTAATTCTTCAAGCATATTTTTTCTCCTTCTATTATTTTTTCAATGATTATCTTAAATAAGTGATTATCTCATATAAGTCAATGAAATACTTAACTATTACTCGATTATCCGTTCTTCTGTTACTATTATTTCAGGCTTTATGTCATAAGCCTCTGTCGGTATATCCGGGAAAATCTGCAGCTCATAGCAAACAGCAACCGTGTGGCACTCGGGGTGTTCGGACAAATATTTGTCGTAATAGCCCCCACCGTATCCGATTCTTTCTTTATTCTCCGAATATACGGCTCCGGGCATAATTATAAGTGTGTTTTCATTCGGAACAAGCTTCATTTCCGAATCCGGCTCCATTATGCCGAAAGCACCGTTTATAAGTTTAGTATTCGTATCATAGCTGTAAAATTCCATATACTTATCTATCACTCTCGGAAGCCATACACGCTTACCTTCTTTAAAGGAAGCCTCCATTAAAGAATCAAGATAAACCTCATTGTTAATGGACATATAAAGACAGATATCCGTAGCTTTTTCGTATACATCAAGCTCGATTACATCCTGACATATACCTCTTGATATATATTCTGCCTCTTTTTTATCAAGTGAATTTCTAAGAAATAAAACGCTTTCGCGTATATCCTTTTTGGTCATAATATACCTCTTATTCATAAATATAAATTTGTTGATAAAACAGATATATTCTACTTTTTCTTTTTAAGTGGAATATCCTTAACATGAGTTATGGAACCGTCTTTTTCCTGAATATTAATATTATCAAGCTGGCTTTTTAAGTTGCCTTTGACACTGTCTATAAATTCTCGCCTTAAAACTGCCTGTTCCTTTTTTTCATCCTCGGTTAAGCCCTCGTGGGTTTTGCTTTTATGAGCAAGCTCATTTATTCTTTTTATCTTTTCGTCTGTCATCATATACCGACACTCCTGAATCTCACAACATATTTAATAAATTCATTCGTAAAATAACAAATTCAACTTTAATTCTTGTAACCCTTATTTACTATAAAATCAAAGGTATCAAAGGCTTCTGAATCATGAGCGATAAATAAGGTTCCTACATCCTCACCATCTATAAGCTGATTTATAACCTCAAGATTTTCAGCACTAAGTATAGCCATATCAGCACCTGAATCGGTTGCTATACGTGCAGCGGATATCTTGGTTGACATACCGCCTGTTCCATACATTGAAATGGCATCCTTAGCCATGCTGTCTATCTTTTCATTTATCTCTTCAACCACAGAGAGCTTTTTAGCATCCGGATTTTTATGCGGATCATCCGTATATAGTCCGTCGATATCCGATAAAATGATTAATAAATCAGCATTAATCAGATGAGCAACGATAGCTGAAAGTGTATCATTGTCACCAAATTCTATCTCCTCTGTAGCAACTGTATCATTTTCATTTACGATAGGGATTATACCCTGCTGTAATATCTCATTTAAGGCATTTTGAGCATTTTGTCTTCTCTCATCATTGGTTATGGCATCAAAGGTTAAAAGTACCTGAGCAGCAAGATGATTATACTCCATAAACAGCTTTTGATACATCATCATAAGCTGTGCCTGTCCGACTGAAGCACATGCCTGCTTGAGGGAAACAGTCTTTGGCTTATAATTAAGCTTAAGTGTCTGTCTTCCGACAGCTATAGCTCCGGAAGAAACAAGTATAACATCCTTATCCTGATTCTTAAGGTCACATATAATGCGAACCAGCTGCTCCATTCTTCTAAAATTAACAAGACCGGTTTCTTCATGCATAAGGGATGAAGAACCAATCTTTATAACAATTTTCTTTTTATCCTTTAACTGTGCTCTGTAGTCCATTTTTATCCTTCCATATTTTGAATAATTTTAATATTAGCAGTCATTAATATACCAGATTATATAAATACTCTGCAACCGCTTCTGCAACCTTTATTCCATCGACTGCAGCTGATGTAATTCCGCCGGCATAGCCACATCCCTCACCACATGGAAATATTCCTTTAAGATTACTCATAAACTGTTCGTTTCTCGGTATCTTAACGGGTGAAGAGGTTCTGGTTTCCACTCCTGAAAGAACAACATTATCACCGCCAAAGCCCTTTAATTTACGGTCATAGTCGGCAATTGCTTCAATTATAGCATTATTTACATAGGCTGGCAAACAATTATTAAGATTTCCAAGTGAATATTTTCCTTTTATGTCAGGCTTGATATCCTCAAGTGATGTTGATGCTTTATTATCCTTATAATCCTTAAATGTTTGAACAGGGATAGAACCTTTACCTTCATCATATGCGGCTTTCTCAAATTTTTTCTGAAACTCAACTCCTGACAATACACCGTACTCTCCGAAGCCTTCATTTATATAATCCTCGGGAGTAACATTGCAAACTATGGCGCTGTTGGAATTACGACCGTCTCTTGCGTGATTACTCATACCGTTTACAACACTTTGAATATCATCGGATGAGGCATTGACTACATAGCCGCCGGGACACATACAAAAGCTGTAGACATTTCTTCCGTTTGAGGAATGGTAGGTCATCTTATAATCAGCGGTTGGTAAGCCTTTATTAAGATTGTTTTCGCCATATTGTGCTTTATTTATCAAATCAGACGGATGCTCGATTCTAAGACCGATGGCAAAAGGCTTGGATTCCATATTAATCTCAGTATCATTAAGATATTTGAAGGTATCCCTTGCACTGTGGCCCATGGCCAGTATAATGGAGTTGGTTTTTATATGACCTGCTTGCCCGTCGATGTTGGAAATGTATTCTACAGACAGGCTGCAATTTGAAGCTATGCTTTTACCTGTCAGATTGTTATCATTTAAATTATTAATATAAGAAAAACCTGTGAATCTGGTACTAAACATTACGCGTCCGCCAAGTCTTTCAATCTCCGAACGCATATTTCGCATAACATTTTTAAGTTCATCGGTTCCTATGTGAGGCTTTGAAAGAAAGCTTATGTCAAAGGGAGCGCCAAAGCTTATAAAATCATCAATAACAGCACGAATTCTTCCGGTTTTATCCTTAACGCCCGTATTTAGTTTTCCGTCAGAAAATGTACCGGCACCGCCCTCACCAAAGGAAACATTTGATTCAGAATTTATTGCATTGCCATCCCAGAAACTTTCTACGTCTTTGGCTCGCTCGTCGACGGACTTACCCCGCTCCATAATTATTGGTTTTAATCCCATGCGTGCAAGATAAAGTCCGGCAAAATATCCTGCCGGTCCTGATCCTATTATTACAGGTGAGATTATTACTTTTTCTGAAAAATCGAAGTTTGGAAGCTTGTAAATCACATCGTTAGTAGACATAATATTATTATTGTTACCGAATTTAGATATAATGCTTTTTTCAGAATCAACTTTAATATCTAAAGCAAGTATGTACTGAAGCTTATTCTTATCCCTTGCATCCAGTGAAAGCTTTACAAGTCCGGTTATTTGAAAGGAAGATGTTTTAATTATGCTTTTAATCTTCTTATTTAATACCTGATTATTGTTTAATACTTGTGTAATGTTTTCTTTTGTTAATTTTTTTATATCCAGATGCTCTATACCAAGCTTAATCTGATTTAATCTTATCATATATACCCTTTCCCGCTCTTATGCCGGATATTATTGCATATGTTAGATTATATCCTCCGCAAATTCCGTCTATATCTGTTAATTCGCCTATTGCATATAGTCCGGGCATGTCTTTTATGCTCATGTCTGATGGATTAATTATATCAAGTGATATACCACCAGAGGTTACCTGTGCATTATCAAAATTACGAAGCTCTTTTATTTCAAGCTTAAAGTTATGTAAGGCATAAATCAAAGCCGAAATATTGTCTTCGGTATAATTATTGCTGTATATTTCAGCATTTAAGTTTGTATTATCTATAACAAAGCCGGCAAGCTTGTCATTTATAAAATTATTTAAAACGGCTTTTGCTTTACGTTTCTTGCCTTTTTCAAATGCACTGTAGATTGCTTCGTCGCTTATATCGGAAAGGAAATCTATCATAACATAAGGCTTTTCACTGTTACTTATCATTCTTCCTACCTTTCCGGAAAGGTTAAAGGTCATAATACCCGATATGCCGTAATCCGTAAACTGAAGCTCGCCTTCTTCATTACATATCTGATTACCGTTTTCGGAAAAAAGAGTTGCTTTTGATTTTACTCTGACTCCGGAAAGACTGCTTATATCCTCCTCGGTTACAAGTCCGCAAAGAGAAGGTCTTATATCAGTCAGCTGAAGCTTTAAGCTTTCGGCAAGCTTGTATCCTTTATCTGAACCGCCTAAGTTGGCATAGCTTGCTCCACCACAGGCTAAAACCACGTTTAAAGCCTCAATTTGCTCGTTTTGTGTTTTTATAATATAAATACCGTCATTTGTACTTATTTCTAAAGCACAGGTCTTTAAAAGCGTTTTAACGTCTGATTCGGTCAACTCATCATTTAACGCCCACATAACGGAGGAACTTTGCAAAGAATGTGGATACACATAATTATCGATATCGTATGTAACAATCCCGATTGAATATAGAAAATCTATAATTTCCTTATCGGGATTTTTGTTCTCAAAGACACTTTTTAAAAACGCTTCATAATCATAGTATTCTGAATTGTAGTATAATGAATAATCATCATCAAAGCTGTGATTGGTTATATTGCATCTTCCGTTACCCGTTGCATATATTTTCTTTCCAAGCTTAGCTTCTTTTTCAATTATTATACAGCTAAGTCCACTTCGGGCAGCAGTTATGGCGCATGCAATACCGGAAGCACCACCGCCGATTATACATATATCGTACATAATCTCTCCTAAAATAATTTATGTTTCAAATAAGACTAAGTCAATTCGAAGAATTTGCATCGACTTAACCTAGCTTGAAATAGATTCAAGAAAATCAAATAGTTCTTCAATTGAATTAAAAGAAATATTATTTTTAATCTTTTCATATTGAGCCCGGTCAAGTATTTTTAATACTCCGGCATCAATATCAGTGAATTCATAAATTGTGTCTAAATCATTAAAATAAACAATCACATAATCATCTTTTATTCCAAGTATATACTTATCTTTTGAATTGAATTTATCTGTTTTATTATTAATATACGAGCTAGCTCTTTCAGCATTATCATAATAGTCGTAGGATAACATATCTTCGTTGTCAAAATCATAATCTTCAATAATGTTATCTGTAAGTAAAACCTCGGTTTTAGGGCTTTTTTTGCTGTTTCTATATAATGCTTGTGCTATAAAATATGATACAATAAAAATGGTAATCAATAAACTGATATATAAAAATAATTTCTTCATGGCATTCACTCCTTGAAGAAATTATTTCCTAAAATGTATAAAATTATTCTATAAATATTGCATCAGGTATAGTATAATCAAACATTGTTACAAATGTATTTCCCGGATTGAGTTTAAATTCTGTTCCGTCCTCATTTAAGAGTTTTGGTACACCGTTTACCATACTCCATCCGACTGTTGTATACTCACCACCATTAAAATATAATGCATAAAGTCCACAATCTCTAAATGATATAAACTGATAATATCCATCAGCATCAGTTGTATACTCAACCATCATTATTAATACATTTTTATAACTTAACTGCTCGCCTGTTACATCGTCTATCTGAGGTCCGCCATACTGATATCTGTAATATCTGCCATCTTCAGGATTATATTCAAAATAAGGTAATCTGTTTGCATTAAATCCGGTTGTTACTTTTGTTGCCGGCTGAGCATTTTCAAGCGGCTTATCTTTTATATTGAAACTAAACATCTTTTCATACGCACCATGATTATAATCGTATCCCTTATAATCAATACCTGAAGCAATAAGATCACTATTAGTATATACATTATGTGGAGCAGATCTGCTGCTATCTCTATAATACATAATATCACCAAGATATATACCATTTAAAGTATTAATGCTTGGATCATTTTCTATCATCTCCTGTGCAGTAGGTGACCATCCATAATGTGCAAAGAAACCATCATACATTTTTGCAAGCTGAACATAAGGAACTCTCGCACTTCTGATTGGTCCAAGTTTTTCAAGATTATCATATTGATCAAATACACATAAAAATCTTGTTATTCCACCTTCTACAAGAATCTCATAAGTTATAGCAGCCTGTGAAAGACCTGATTGAGGCATAGCCTCTGAAATATTATTAATCATAATACACAAAGGTTTTTGATTAGCATACTTTTCATCTATCCACTCACCTGTAAGGTCACTTAAAACGTAACCTTCTTTTGAAATAACAACTATATCATCAGCTGAGCCATCCATAGTTGCAATTGGCTTGATATCTATGGATTGCAAAGTGGTAGTGGTTTCTTCTTCATTACTTTTACTCTTTCCACATCCGGAAAAAAGCAAAGATGTAATCATAGCACCTACAAGTAATGCCGTTTTTTTCTTAGTTTTCTTCATAATCCCGTGTATATCCTTTCATATTAAGTATTTCTTCCTGCTTTTCTTCCATGATAATACGTTCATTATCATCTATATGATCATATCCCATAAGATGAAGCATACTGT
>JAFUEG010000147.1 GCA_017464045.1 Lachnospiraceae bacterium | reverse complement strand
TGTACTTCTGACTGTATTGCTTACCGTAATAAACGGTGTTAATTTTACCATGGTTGCACAAGACGCAGACAGAATTACTCAGAGGCTGGCAGACCAGTACGGGCAATTTATAATGGACGGCGGTCAAAAGGAGCACAAGAAGAAAAAGGATTTTGAAGATTCGACTAATCAAAATGCAGCAACGGGAGTACAGGGGGAAGGTCAGGAGATAGGAAGATTTGGACCTATGGGACCTGACTCTCCGGAGATGAGAGCTTCGGTAAGATATTTTACATTTGCATTTTCCGAGGACGGTGAAAAGGTAGAAACGGTTGCATTTAATATGTCGGCTATTACGGAGGAAGAGGCTGAAAGCTGGGCAAAGGATTTGCTTGATGAAACTGTCGGATGGACAAAGGGAATATATCGATATCGAGTATATACAAATCCAAGCGGGGACCTGACCTATGTCACAGTCATCGACCAGGGAAGAGAAATGCTTCCATCTTATCGAATACTTATCATATCTATAGTCGGTGAGGTGCTTTGTATAATCATAAGCATATTTGTACTTAAGCTGGCAGGAAAGGCAGTATTCTCACCACTTGAGGAGGCAGACAGAAAACAGAAAAAATTTATAGCAGGAGTTAATAATGAATTCGGACTTCCGCTTACGATAATCAATGCCAATGCTGAGATACTTGAACGAACTTACGGACCTGATGAACAGACAAATTCCATAAGACGTCAGGTTAAGAAGATGGGACAGCTGGTTGAAAAGATTAATTCGTCCGTGATATTTGATGATAATAGTAAGGCTGAATCAATTAACCTTTCGGAGCTTGTTTTATCGGGATTAAATGATAAAGCGGCAGGCTTTGAGTCGAAGGGTATCAGGCTTACAAAGGATATAGAGGACGGTGTTATGATAAATGCCGATAAGGGTAAGCTTATGAAACTTATAGATGAGCTGATTAATAACTCCATGGAGTATGCAAAAAAGGAAGTAAGCTTTATATTAAGACGCAAAGAAGAAAGAATAGTTTTACAGTGTGAAAATGATACAGAGCTTGAAGATAATGAATATAATCAGGTATTTGACAGATTTACCAAGCTCGACAATGCAAAGGATAATGATCATGCAGGATTGGGACTTTCATATGTGAAGGAAACGGCAGGCTTGTATGATGGACGTGTAAGTGCGATGGCAAAGGACGGAAGGTTTGTAATTAAGATAGCATTATAGAATGGAGGCATAATATGGCAATTACAGTAATGAAACGATATGAACTTAAATATTTGTTAAATGCTGATCAGACAGAGTTTTTAAAGAAAAAGCTTGTCGGTCATATGGAGATTGATCAGTTCGGTCTCACATCTATAGCATCTTTATATTATGATACGCCTGATTATCTGCTTATACGTACAAGTCTTGAAAAGCCTCCTTTTAAAGAAAAAATCAGACTCAGGTCATATGGAATTGCAACAGATGATTCACCGGTATTTCTTGAGTTGAAGAGAAAGGCTTATGATATCATTTATAAGCGGAGGGTGGAAAGTACGATACCGCTTGTACATAAATTCTTTGCAGGTGAAGGTGATATATGTGCAGGAGGACAGATTAACAGGGAGATAACTACATTCCGGGATTATTATAAAAATCTTGTTCCGTCGTGCCTTATAATATATGACCGCACAGCTTATTATGAACCGGATGGAGATCTTCGGCTTACTATAGATAATAACCCCAGATATAGGGTTGATGAGCTTAATTTAAAAACTTCAATGGATGGAGTGCCGCTGCTTGCGGATGGCTGGACAATCCTTGAAATCAAGGTTCAGCAGGCTATGCCGTTATGGCTGTCGGCAATCCTCGCAGAAGGTAAAATATATAAAGGAAGCTTTTCCAAATACGGAGAAGCGTACCGTCAACAATTACAAAAAGCAGTTTAAAGGGAGGGATAAAATATGTTTGATTCAATATATTCATCAATTGTTACACCATTGGAATTTTTTATAATGGCAGCGGTTGCGCTGGTCGCAGGTTTTATATACGCGTGGATTATGAGCTTTCGTGTTAGATCCACAAAAAGGTTTTTCATAGTTGCTACACTTATTCCGTTTATTGTAGCTGCGGTAATCACTTTTGTTAATGGTAATATCGGTGCCGGTGTTGCTATAGGAGGTGCATTTGCACTTATAAGATTCAGAAGTGCTCAGGGAAGTGCAGATGAGATAGCGGTTATACTGGTTTCCATGGGTTCAGGTATTGCCTTTGGTATGGGATATATAGCATACGGAGTGGTAATCCTTCTCGGACTTGCAGTGCTTTTCCTTATGCTGGGAAGTGTAAATGTTTTTGAACATGCAAGCATGTCCGCTGACAGACTTCTTAGGATAACGATTCCTGAAAATCTGGAATACAACGGAACGTTTGATGAGATATTTGCGCATTACCTGAAAAATGTTGAGAATGCCGGAGTAAAAACGACAGGAATGGGAAGTATGTTCAGACTTTCATATAAGATTCAGATGAAAAATCCTGCCGAAGAAAAAGCATTTATAGATGAGCTTCGTACAAAGAACGGCAACCTTGAAATATCCATCCTTCCGTACACTGAACAACAGAATCAGCTGTAAAGTATACATTGGTATAAAATATAAAGCCATAATCTCTCATGAATTTAAGAAATTATGGCTTTTGGATTTTGTTATCATTTTGCCTTTATATATAATATGTTACTAAAAAGATAGTTATCATGCTTTTTAACATAATCACGATATTCGCTATAATTGATGTAGTATTTTTTTCCCCAGGAGGATATCTCAAACATGGTGCAATTTTCACTTTCAATTATGCCGGTTACGTTGACATAGTGGTCTTTGACGGAATTAACACGGGAGAATTCATAATTATCGTCTGAACCGGCAATGGTTATATCACTTGTTTGGCTGCCTGAGTTATTATTGTTTGAGTTTTGATTGTTTGAGTTTTGCCGGTTTATATTTTTGTTGCTTGTTTTCCGGTCGTTTGAGTTATGGCTGAGATTGTCACGTTGATTTATGTTGTATAGCGGGAGCTCGGCTTTTCGTCCACGTATGAGTCCGGGACCGATTGAAAGTATGACGGGTATGTCATTTTCAAGCATCTCCTTTATGCGCTTAAGCAGATTGTGAGGAGCTACACCCCATCTTACCTTGTATTTATTTTTGAAATGTTTTTTGTGCATGAAAAGGTACAGCTTCATATAAAAGCTTATCATAATTCCGGATACACCTAAAAATGGCAGTACGTGAAAATAGCGGCGATTCATATCACGAACAGCCGCTATGTATTTTTCTCTTGACGGATTGTTCTGTCGGTCGGAGATATGCAAAAGCACATCGTTGGCAGAGATAAGACCGCATCCGTAATCTGACAGGGTGTTGGCTTTATCCTCATATTTCCTTAACCATCTTTGATTGCCTCCAAAGGAGCCGTCAACAGATATATATTCTTTTTTCAATGTTGTTTTATTATTTTCTATCATATTATCAATCATATCCTATGTCTGATATGTTTTATGCTCTGATAAGCATCAGTGGCATTTTTTACAAGGAGTGAGTCCCCGGCTTTCTGCTTCTTCAAGAGATATCTGAGTAGCACCGCTTATACCTCCGCAGTCACTCTTTGAGTGATATTTTGAACCACTTGAGGTTACCCATACCATCTCACCGCTTGTTGATGATGAGCTGTCACTTGAAGATTTATCACCTGTCGAGTTAGATGAACTATCGTTATTTACTACGGACTCGACAGAACCCTTGTCGGTTGAAGAGGCTTTATCCTTGTGGCTGACGATAAGCTTTACTATGCCCCATATACCAAACACGAGTATGGCAACTATAGCAACTGCTGCGATTGCAAGTATTATGCAGCCGGAATTGTTGCCTGCAGCCTTTGCCTCGTTTAATAAATCATCGCCTGCACTTTTTGTGCTTGAAGAACTCGAAGATTTTTTTGAAGACGAAGCCTTGCTGCTTTTCTTTTTACCGCCAAATGATTTTGAATAAGAAAGACCTGTTCCCGGAAGACCGACAGAAGCAGTCTGTTTACCGGTTGTGTTTATGGTGTAGTGAGCACCTCTTTTTCCAACTGTAACACCGGCGCTTTTTTTATTGATATTAACCTTGACGCCTTTGGCTACGGATATGCTTTTTCTAAATCTTAATCCCATTTTTATCCTCCGGTTTTATTGTGTGTTTTAAGTGATTTTAAAACTTACATAATTTACTTTTATATTTCTTTATCTGATATCCACATTATAACCTTTAGTGTTATTTTATTGCAAGGATTTTATTCAATCTCAACGACAACAGATTTACTCCATCATTGTTGCTTTATATTCTTGCTTAATTTTATAATTTATAATATAATAAATTTTGTCTGAATATGATATTTTATGAGAGTGGTTTTTATCATATATGCAGTTTATTAAAATGTATGGGAGATATGGTCTATGGGTTCGGGTTTTGCATCAGCAGGTTTAATTATAGCGGCAGCTATCGTGCTCGCAGGCTTTGGCGGAGTACTTTATGTGAGACATAAGATAAGGGTTTTCAACCAGAAGATGTTTGGCGTAAAAAAGATTCCGCTTGATGAGGCTTTTGCAGGATTTAGAGAGGGTCTTGATGATACTGATATGAGTCCTAAATCAGTTTCCGGTGTGACCAGTATGATGCTCCCTGCCATCATGAGAGACTTTCCGGAATTCAATTATGAAGAGATGAAGGAAAAAGCTAAAAATGTTTTGGTTACATTTCTTCGTGCCATAGATGAGAGACATTCTTCAGTTTTATCCGAGGGTACAAGCGAGCTTAGGAGAACTTTGGTAGACAGGATAGAAAAGAACTCGGTAAACCGTCAGCATGAACATTACAAGGATGTAAAGATACATCGCATGGAAATTGCAAGATATGACAAGCGTGCCGGCAGATGTACAGTGAGATTTCAAGCAGCGGTTCAAAGCTATCATTACATAACCGATGAGGAAGATGAGTCTAAGATTAAGAAAGGTTCTAAGGATAGATTTGAGCAGTCCAAGTATGAGGTCGATATGATTTACATACAGGATCGTGATGTGGTGGAAAATGCTGATGAAAAAGGTGTATCCTTAACCTGTCCGCAGTGTGGTGCCCCGATTAAAATGCTTGGAGCTAAAAAGTGTGCATATTGTGATGCGCCAATCATAGCATTTAATATAAAGACCTGGGAATTTTCAAGATGTGAGCAGGTGGAATAAGAGTGTAATAAGTATCCGTGCAGAAGCTGCATGAGATATATTTCACATATACATTTAAAACTATTTAATTCAAAGAAGGGAGATACAAAATGGGATTAATTAAAGCATTAGTCAGTGCAGCAAGCAGTACTATGGCAGACCAGTGGAAAGAGTACTTCTACTGCGATTCATTGCCGGATGATGTGCTTATGAGAAAGGGTCAGAAGAGAACTGACAAGGGGTCATCCAATGTTCATGGAAGAGATAACATTATCACTAACGGTTCTGTT